>CBDHEJ010000001.1:0-86919 GCA_965262005.1 Phototrophicaceae bacterium
CTGAAGCGATACCAGGGTCAAAATTTGCAATAACTCTGGAATCTGCCCTGGAACCGCTCTATATGCAGCAAAAGCAGCGCTTTGAAAGCCTGAAGTATTTATGCGAGCAGAAGATCGCCGCTTATCAGGCGGACTTGGAGAATCTTCACGCCACACCACTTCCAGACTGGACGATAGATAAGCCGAGTGAGTTGCCGGCCTTGCTCGCTCGCGGCATTTATGCTGCCGACCTGGAAGACCGCAGCAAAACGGTCTGGGCGCGACTGCTTGGCATTAGCAAAGCAAGTGTGGCCGACACATTGAAACGCGCTGGTATTAAGCGCAGAGCAGACATCCTAAGGGTAGAAGTGGATTCTCAAGGCGATGCCAAGAAGCAGGCGTGGGAGCTGAGCGCGAAAATACTTGGTATAGAGGCGGAAGGGGGCTATCTGCCCTATGAGGCGGCTATGGATATTCCCCAAGGCAGTGTGGCGATCTTACAGCCACCGGCGCGACACGAAATCGTCTCAGACGAGAAGCAGATCATCAATGCACCGCCGGCTACACCACGTGTTTTGCCACCTGGGGAAACCACGACTGTGCGCGCTGACAATATGGGTAGACCCGGCAACTGGCACAAACCCAGCTGGGACCCACAGTTTATCTATTGGGAGCTGGTCAAAGCCTGCTGCCTCTTGCATGGATACCAAGTGAAAGACGGTATCGGGCTTTACAATACGCAGACGGGGGAGGTCTGGCCGAACCCCACTTTGCATGAGCTGATAAGTCTAATCACCGGGCAACCCGCTGCCGCTGATCCGACCACAAAGCCACAGCTCGAGTAGTCTCGCGAAGTTCTTGCATTTCTTGACCCAGTATACTTTGATATCAAGGTCAAAAAATTCATCTTCTCCCCAATCGTTAAGATGACTCCGCTAATCTTCCCTGCGACCATGCGCCGCATCACTTCCCTCAAGATCATGCTCAGCAGCGCCTCTGCATCTATCCATAACCGATAGAAATTAGGCATTCTACCGGCTCAAGGGCAGTTTGCCCCTTCCCCCCGATCATGCGACAATCACACTATGGACAACCCACAACTGATTGCCCTCGACGACGTCGTACTCCGGGACGAATTGGACCCCCGGCTCGGTGATCGCGACGACGATTTGATCGCGCAGTACGCGGACATCTTCGACGCGCTGCCGCCGATTGAGATTAATCAGCACAACGAACTCATCGATGGTTGGCATCGCGTTCGCGCGGCAGAACACGCCAAGAAAACTGAAATCGCCTATGTCGTCGTCGAGACCAAGGACGACGACGATCTTGCCGACAAGATGTGGGACGCGAATCTGCGGCACGGTGTTCAGTACACCCGCGTTCAACGCCAAACCCACGGGCTGAAATTGCACGGGCGCGGCTTAGCGGCGAAAGAGATCGCGGACCGAGCAGGTGTTGGCGTCAACACTGTTTATCGCTGGACAAAAGCGCAACGTGAGAAAGCCAAGCAAGAACGCGAACAGGCTGTCCTTGACTTGGCTGGTGATGGGAAACCACAAAAAGAGATCGCAGACGAGTTGCGGATTGATCAAGCCACCGTGTCGCGAATTATGCAAAATTCCCAAATGGGAGAAATGCATAAAGATGCCGACAAGCTCGACATTGATCTCAGAAATGCGACGCGAAATGTTGAAAATTCCAAAACTGGAAAAATGGGAAACGCGGCTGAAAGCGTGGCAGAGCCTGCGATAGAGGAAGACGCGGTGGAAACTGGAGAAGCGCTGGAAGCGGCAGAGCCCGAACTTGTAGAGACGGACGAAGCACCAGCCGATGAGGAAGTGGCCACCCAGGATCAAGAACCGGAACCGCCAGAACAGATGCCAATCCCGCCCGATATTCTCAAAACCGCCCGCGCAGTCATAGGTGCCTTCGAAGAAACCCGGCCGGATGACTATGTCGCCAAGCTCGAGGTATCTGACAGCGAGTGGATGACGATAACGGACGATTCCCTGTCAAACGAACTGGAGCGGGAACTGCTAACTTCTGCAGCGGCGATGTGCTTGTGGCAAGAGCTAATGATCTGGTATCTGGGCGAAAATGCCAGCACCTTCACTGACGCCTTTGGGAAAATCGGCCCGGTGTTTGTCCGCGGACAAGCCGGCCAGTGGAGCATCGTGTCAAAGCTTAGATCGATACTGAGACGCTTGAGGGCATAGTTGTGCGCTCAACATCCGGCTCATACCGAATCCGTCGCGTACTTCGGACCAGATCGCCACGCCTTTGGATCAGCCAGGCACTTATGAGGTCGCAATCATCTTTTGCAGCATAGCTCGGACGTCGTCACAATTCACATAAGCCGTTTGGATCATTTCCAGCGCTGGTCGGCATACCGAGTCTTCCACTTTTCTACTAACCAAAAGCCCGCAACGGTGTGCAGTTGTGAGCCCCGCTCGTCGGTAGTGCGGTGCCAAATTGTCCTTTATCGTGAACTGCTGGTTTACAACATCTTCTGAAGCAGGGTCCGAAAACCGTATATGACGAATGCGGTAGCAACTCAGACCCGGGCTCCGGCACTCCTCCGCGATAAATGCAAGGTGCCACGCGTTTGGTCAATGAAGACATAATCTGCTAGCATAAGCCCCCTTAATGGATAGGCTTCGTAATATTTGGGAATCCGAGCCAGCGCCGGTTGCAAGGACTCTGTGAGATGGATGAATTACTGTCTCTGCCTAAAAGGTTTATGCCGACGGCTGCCAAGATTTCCTTGCCGGGGATCTCGAAACATTTCACGCTGTTTATCGCCCTCACAACTTATAACATGCAAGATGAACGAGTAACGACAGCATTGTACGATTGGCTTGCAGCCAAGATAACGAACAGGAGACTGAAATGACTGAGATAAGCAAGGTAAAGAGAACAGCGGCATTTTACGAATGGATTCTGGGACTGGAACCACCTCACACACCACCGCCACCTGCCTACCTATACATCGCCAAAGCTCGGCTGCGCAGAACATCCCACCTAGTACCGAAACCACAATTCATCATCAAAGTCGGCATCGCCAACGACCTCGCAGACCGCCAACATCAACTACGCGACCACTTCACGTTCCTTGGAGCCGCAGAACTTCCCAGCAGACAACACGCCCAGGCGCTAGAAACGTTTCTCAAAAAGGAAGATAATTACCTGCTTGGCGAGCTCATCGACGTCGACTACGCAAAGGAACTCAGACTAGAACACCCAACCGAATGCCGTCTAGTCAATCCCGATGAATACTATGATCTCGTGTACACCCTTCATCAGCATTGCACCGGCACGCCCTTTCCAGATGATCCCGACACCGGAGAACTAGCTGGCGCATTGTTTATCGAGGAAAAGGACGCACCATCACTACGGTTATGACACCCAAGATAGTGAACGCGCTGGTCCGTTCGCCCTGATACCAGATCATCAGTTCCTGTCATAAGCACATCGCAGCTGTGGAGGGCAAGTATCAACTGACGTCGTTGGGCAGGCGCTAATTGGAGCAAGTGGCGAGGGTTGTGACAATCTATTTACCCGCTATAACAAAAGATATATGGGATTGTCGTGTCGCCACAAACGCCGTCCGGTCCCTGTGCCTTGCCAAGCGCTTGTGCTCTCTTGTACGCGGATCCAGGGGTCTGCGCGTTGGGAATGGCCGCCTCGTTGGCGATGGTTCATAAGCTTCAATTCTCAGACGCAACATTGCTTCGCTACAGAAGGAGTGCCACCGCAAACGCTTGCTGCCGAAGTCCCATGCCACGCCGCCGCTCTTAAGACAATTGTCGCTGGGACGCCCACAAGGGCGCTCGGAATTCTACTTGCTATCAAAATGCGCGATATCGAGTTCCGCGTTCACGACCAAAAGCGTTTGCTGATCGAAGGCGGCACCATCCGGAATCAGGTGATTCAGCGACCGCAACACCGGCAGATCCCAACCGCAGGCGGCGCGATTGTGCGCCGGCTGCCCGGCCATGAACCACTCGAAGACTTTCCAGGCCGTATCGTTGTCGCTACCATCATCTTCGCGGAAATTCGGATTGGCGGATCGCCGCATTGATCGCGGCTTCGTTGTCGTAATAGCAAGCCATCGCGCCGTGCACATTTGCCAGAGGAATGCGGTAGTGGTCGGTGGCTGCCTGGGTCCGTCTTTCAAAGCCAGGTTTGCTACCAGATACGCTTTGTGATGGGTCCCTGCGATCGCTACTTCCAGGGGGTCATTGCCTCGTAATTCAATGTGTTCTCGAATTTCTATAACCATCGTATTGCCTCAAATATAAGTGATCTGGTTGTAAACATCATCCTGTACAGTCCCGGTAATCCTCGGCTATTCACAATGGCAGGATGTCCATACTACATTGCCTCCCCACCTTTTGCGAGGATAGGCGAAGCAGCGTAGACCCCAGCAAACCGATACCAGATAACATTCTCTAAACCGCCCGCGTCGTCATGGGTTATTTCACTGAGACAGGGCCGGACTTGTCTTCACTGCGGGGTCTGAAATCAACATGATATAATCAGGTCGATATATTGCGGAGCATTGTATTATGACGGTTGCGGACGTACTCGAACAAGTTAAAGCGCTTAGCCCAGAGGAGCGCAAAGAACTGGCTAACTTGCTCATCGGCCTGGTGGATTTGGACACGACATCGCTGCAACGGCGCCTGTCAGAATTACGCGGTGTAGGCAAGGAAATCTGGCAAGGTGTGGATGCCCAGGCCTATGTAGATCAGATGCGCGATGAGTGGGATCAGCCTCGGTGAGAATTGACATTGCGCTACAAGCTGTTCAACGCCTTTATGTTGAGACAGCTCCTCTGATTTACTATGTCGAAGAGCATCCGACTTACATCAGCAAAATGCATCGGATTATCGATCTCATCGAAACGACTCCGCTTGCCGCCTTCAGTTCGGTACTCACGCTGACGGAGGTCATGGTTCAGCCCCTGATAAAGGGCGATAAGCATCTGGCACAGGAATACCGCGATATTCTTGTCAACAGCGGTGACTATACACTGGTTGCTATCACGACAGCGGTTGCTGACTCAGCAGCTGGTCTTCGCGCTCGCTACAATCTGCGTACGCCGGATGCATTGCATGTCGCTACAGCCATCCAGAGCAGTTGCGATGCGCTGCTCGCCAACGATGCCGGGCTCAAACGCGTTCGAGAGCTTCCGGTCCTGGTGCTGGATGAGCTTGAGCTGTAGTTAGCGACCTATCTGCTTCCCTGCTTTACACTTTCCCCTTGCAAGAAATGAGATCGCGTCACAAGCGGAAATGCGCATAGCACAGTGTGGTCGCTGTGTTCACATGGCTCGCCTGATCCTGCAAATCCTGCACATAATCTTCCCCAAGTATGGGACACCGGATAGACAAAAATACTACGCCATCGAGTCCTCCAAGAACACTCGGGCCATGTACGAAAGGCTCGGGCTACCGGCCGATCCGGTCGGCGCACAGTTCAATTCGACGCGCTCGCCGTACCATGAAAACGACGTGCTGCTATGAGCAGACCGGGTGGTGATTTCATACGACCTGGTGTGCCTCGAGATAAAAAGCTATGCGCCGCCGCTCGTCATACCCGATGTGCCGTCCGCTTGTCACTTTCTTGACAACCTTCTACCCCCGCCGCGCATCTGGAAACGGCTGCTAAATCGGCTGACCCATGTGTATCTGTCCTGGCGCGTATATGCACGCGAGGAAAACGCTGCTATCCCGCGTCTTTATTGACCTCCAGGGCCTCGACCGGCAAAGTAACTTTGGAAGGTCTGGACACCTAGCGCGCACGCGCGCGCGAGGCGATATCAGAACCGAGTTTTCGAGGGTGACTTGAACGCGCTCGACTGTTAGATGGCGATTTCTTTGGGAATTGCTACATACTTGGCGCTATGTTCTGTTCGTGCGGCGAGCATATGCCACCTGATAGTGCTTGGCCAGAGGCGCCGAAGTCGAGCCGCCACGTATAGCTTACGTCGGGCTTACGGCGACCAAGTTGTTCAGTTTGCGCTAAAATTCATGTTTAAGTCTGTGAGGCATTCCACTGGATCGACCAAATGGAGATTGATGTCTAGGAACTGACGCCGGGTGATGCTGAAGGAGGTAAGGTAAAATCGAACAAGTCTGCCAGTATTTGGATCAGGTTCCTTCACGTATCCATTGAAGCGGATCGTGTCCACCATTTCTGTCCTATCGGCTTGGAAGATTTTGTGGATTGTGCGCAACACAACCTGCGCAACGACCAATACGAACAGCTGTATGCGTTCCGACTGCGGTAGCGCCGTCTGGGTTATTGCGTCAAGCTCTTTGTCATAACGGTAGTCTTTAATCTCGGGCACGACATTTATGTCGAGTAGTTCGTACTCCACAGACAGCGGCCGTGACCCTGATTCATATTTGAGTAGATAGTTTTTCGGGAATGACAAAGGGTAATCACTGGCATGCAACACCCGATTGAAATAGCTTTTAACAGCTCCCGGTTTACCGTTAGCGAAATCCTGCTTCAGATCCTCGTTTTTTTGGTTACGTTTGTTCACTTTCTTGCGCCAACTCTTGATACGCCTTTCAAATTTCGTTTTATCTTGCAGATATCTTTTCTCTCCTTCAGCGCATAGCTGCACATATTCCCTTCTCTCCGAAGAGGACAGATTGATCTTCCCCCGATTTTGTGGACACAAGGATTGTCCAATATGATAGGGACTGGAGGGGAAGATGGTGGACATGAAGAAGTATCCGGATGAGTTCAAGCGCGAAGCATTGAAGTTGGCTGCACAACCTGGAATGAAAGTGGGCCAGGTCGAACGTGATCTGGGCATCACGCCGGGAATGATCTACAAGTGGCGTCAACGATTTCGTGTAGATGAAAATAGCGATGAATTGAAACCGAGTGCGGAACGTGAGGCGGATGCCGAGATTCGTCGTTTAAAGCATGAGCTGTCTATTGCTCGGGAGGAGCGAGATATTTTAAAAAAAGCTATCCAAGTGTTCTCGCAGGATCGACCGCGATGAAGTTTCGATTTGTTGAGAGTCACCAAGCGCAGTTCAGTGTACGGCGGATGTGCCGGGTGCTGGAGGTATCTAGCAGTGGCTTCTATGCCTGGTTGAAGCGGGCTGTCAGCCAGCGAGAGCGGGACAATGAACTGTTGTTGCGGCAGATTCGCGACATCTTCGAGCGCAGTCGCCAGCGCTACGGCAGCCCACGGATCCACGCGGAGTTATGGGCAGCGGGTTGGCGGGTCGGCCGCAAGCGGGTAGCGAGTTTGATGCGGCTGGATGGCATCCGCGCGCGGCGCAAACAAGGCTATAGGAGCAGCCCAAGATCGCGTTCGTCTTGTTTGGCGGCACCGAACCGATTGCAGCAGAACTTTGCAGCCCAGGGCATCAATCAGAAGTGGCTTGCGGATATCGTCCAGATCAGAACCGGTGAAGGATGGCTGCACTTGGCGGTGGTATTAGACACATATTCGCGCAGGATTGTGGGCTGGTCAATGAAGCGGAAGGCGGACAGCCAACTGGCGAATGCCGCCCTGAAAATGGCTTTAGGACAGCGGCGTATCAACCGCGACTTGGTCCATCACAGTGATCGCGGCAGCCAATATACCAGCAAGGAATACCGCCAAGTCTTGGAGGACAATCGTATCCAAGCCAGCATGAGTGCTGCCGGCAACTGCTATGACAATGCCATGATGGAGAGTTTCTTCGCTACGCTGAGAACAGAATGTTCGGCTATACACTTTGCTACAATTCAAGAGGCTCGGCAAGCTGTGTTCGATTTCATAGAGATCTGGTATAACCGGCAGCGACGGCATTCTGGCTTGGGTTTTCTTAGCCCGGCACAATTTGAACTTGCTGCCGATTAGACAAAATCACTGTCCACCAAAACGGGGCAACTTCAGATTGTCCAGCCCGGAACGGGATGAGGGCAGATAGTTCTCTAGCTTGGGTTTGTTTTTGAACGGGATAATGCGCGCCGACTTCTTCCTGCTGTCCAAATCGATATAGGCATCCTGCGATAGGGCATCATTGAGGATGTTCTGCAGTTTGGAGAACTTTGATACGAGTTCGGCATTTTTCTTGTCTACCTCAGCTATTCGCTTCTGCGTGCATGACATTGACTTTGTTCTTTCGGTCATCATGGATTTCACACTGCCCTCAACCACATCATTTTACGGTCTTATTTACTGACTATAATTCATTGGGTTGTTTTTCGATGCTAATTCGCCCCAACGCAGTGAGGATTCACTGTGGCTCAAAGCGCGCCGGCATCTTCCAAATCCATCAGCAGGGCCATCACCGCGTCTTTGAGGGCCGGTAGCGTCTCTTGGGCGAAATCCCACACCAAGTCAAGCCGCACTTTGTGGTACTGATGAATCAGGATATCGCGGAAGCCGGCGAAGTCGCTCCAGGTGGCCTGCGGGTATTGCGCGGTTAGTGCCGGGTCCAACCGCTTGATCACTTCGCCAATCACTTCGAAACTGCGGATGACCCCGTCTTGCGGCAATTCCGATTCCAAGAAAGCGTCCCGTCCGTCAACGGTGTAGTCCTCAATACGACGGATGCGATCCAGAATGTCACGGCAATAGGGGCGCTGGTCTTACGTCACAGGATTTGGGCTTCCTCGAGGATGGTCGCCCGTAATTCTTCGCGCAAGGCATGGCGGTCCACCACTTCCACGCGCCGGCCTAGCAAGCGCTGCAACCCCTGTGTCAGTCGGATGTGGTCGTGCAGCTTGTAGTCTGTTTCGAACTCAACCAGGAAATCGATATCGCTCTCTTCTCGCAACTCCCCTCGCACGATCGACCCAAACACGGATACCTGACGGGCGCGATGCTGCCGCGCGAGCGCCATAATCTGGTCACGCTGCTGTCGTATATCGTCCAGGCTGCGCACTGTCTGGATAGCCATTTGTCCCGAGCCAATCTTGATCATGCCGCGTGGCACTGATTGTCCAGATTGTAATCCATAATCTGGCGATCCACAGCGCCTCGCAACTTGTACGCATCAGTTCACGCACAGGGCAGCGCAGTTTTCTCGAGGCGCTGTGATGCACCTTAAGCCTTCACCACAGGACCACAATTCCCTGACCCACTTCCCTTTAAGCGCACGCTTGAAGTTGCCCCGTTTTGGTGGACAGTGATATTGTATAATTGGCAGCCTGCTCAAATTGTGCCGGGCTAAACGCCGAAAAGAATGTGGAATATAGTGACTTACTCAGATTAAGCCACGGCTGCCTTCATCCTTGCGAGGACTTCAGATGGTTCATAGACACTCACCGGTGCCCGGGTCGAGCCATCAAGCACGCCGATATAATATTGCGTCGTCTTGACATCAACATGCCCCAGGTTCTGCCGGATGACCTCGACAGGAATACCCGCCTTGAAAAGGTTCCGAGCATAACTCCGGCGCAAATCATGCGGCGTGACGGTCCTTGGCACCCCATCGATCGAGATGGGATAGCGCTGCAACATACGCTGGATGCTGCGGGTTGTCATCGGCATATCAGTCGCCTGCGGATTGCGCATATCTCCGCGACCTTGTCTCATCCGCGTAAAGACCGCTCCCGACTCCCGTCTGTTGAGCCAGAATGCAGTAATCTGCCGTGCCCACAACATATCGCCGAAGGGCACCATGCGAGCCTTGGCGCCTTTACCAGATTTCACCCTTAAAGCCGGGACACCGCCATAGGCCTGGTAGAGATCGTCAATCTCCAGCTTGACGACTTCGCCTTCACGCAGTCCTGTCGCCAGCAGCAGCGCGATAATCGCCACATCACGCTTCCCCCGCAGCCGCGATAGATCAGGTCGCATCATCAGGGCAGCGCCTTGCGCCGGCGTCAGGCGAATATGTTTGCTATCGGCTTCGTCCTGGACGCTCACTGTTGTCACTTTTGACTGCTGCGGATCGATGGCTCTCATCAGCCGCAGTTCAAGTTCATCCGCCATGGCTTTGATGGTGGCGAAATCGGCTGTCGCGCCTTTCTGCTGTAAGTAATTCACCAGGGCGACGCGGTGTTGCGGGTTCTCAACCAGCGTTTTGTAACTGCGGCGGATGCTGGATAAATGAACACGCGCGCTAGCTGGCGCGAGCGTTTGCAGCAGGAGATCGCGGTAGTCCGCCAGATCGGGTTGGTGCAGAACCCGTCCGGTCGCAGTCAGCCAGCGATTATAGCGACTGATCTGTGAGACGACATTTTTATTGTCCGAATGAGGCGGCAATCGCGCCTGCGAAATTCGCTCTGGAAGTTGTGAATATGCCATGGGAAAAGTATATCATAAAGTGTCGTATAATGGTAAGAATGCGACACTATATTGCTTTGCGGTTCCCTTACTGTGCGACTGCGCGATGTAGGTACCGTTCACTCTGACGTGCTATCTTCTATTAGACAGAGAGTTTGTCGGTACAATTCTGGGCTGGAGATTCGTCCGCCGAGCGGCAGCCTGAAATGCAACAGTATCCCACGGTACTCGCTGCGCCATGGTCTGGCTACGTTTGTGGATGGGAGTAGACTAGAATGGATGGGGCGGGGTTGTCAAGATTTGACCACAGAGGTAGGTAAGCGCCGTGGTCTTTTTGCCATCGAGGACACCGAGTTAAATGAGGGCACCGAGGGATTTTTTGAACCAAAAGGAGACAAAGGTGATTTACGGTAGTCACGCAAAGATGTGGACTACGGTAACAGTTCGAGATAGTCGCAGTGGAGCGGCCGAAAGATACTAAAGTCGCGTCGGTCGAAGGTCGCGATCCGCGTGATATTCAGGCGTTCCGCGATAGCCATGATGCAGCAATCCACGATGTCGAATTGTGCATCAGCATAGATGATAACGATTTCGCGTACTCGTTCCAAGTCTTCCATACCAATTGGTTCAAGTTGAACATCCAATTGCGTAAAATACTCGAGAAACGTTTGCATACCACTGTGACCAAAGTCTCGCATGAGAAGATAGCAGACTTCCGGCAGAACAACGTCGGGCACAAGCAAGCTGTCTATATTTTGAGATACAAAACTCATCGCGTCTCGATGCAGCGAATCTTTGGCGCTGTAAAGCGCGTAGACGAGGTTGCTGTCAGCGATGACCGTCATCTGTTGACGCGGCGCTTTAGGTAGTCAGCGTATTCGGTGTTCAGAATCTCGCGGCTGCGCGCGGCGGTATCCACGGGTTGTGCCGTAGCTAGCCCCGCGGCTTTGGCGTTACGACCCAAGTCGGCCAGGGTGGCCCACTGCTTCTCATCAGTATGGCGCTCTGCGGCATAGCGTTCGAGCATGTCGCGCAGCAAGTCGCTTATGTCGACATCGTTTTGCTTGGCGAGTTCTTCCAGGCGCAGCGCAATGCTTTCGGGGATGTCGATGGTCATGATTGTGTCCTTCGCTTGCGGCGATTATACCACCGAATGGGCTGCGGAGCGTCATGGTTTTCCTTACCACCCAGGGCACCGAGTACTAGTGGATGAAGCAGTCAGTGTGATTTCTGAATTGTTTCCGGAAGACCATTAAGACAAACGAAGAACATGGGTGCCGGCGCATTCCGACGAGGCGTTGAGACGTGCGGCTTCGCCGGCGACGATTTGATTATTTGCTTCTCGTCCGGAACAGTTTCGTGCCGGGCCGGTGGCTGTAAGATCACCGCCCAGCTTTCTTAGGGGATGTGCATGGTCACATCACACTGCTGATAAGCCTCGTCCACCTCTACACACATTCTCTTCGCGCTGGGCTCATGTGCCTGGTCCAAAGTATCTTGACACCCGATCTAAAATGCATGTGCAGAATTTGGCGCTTTTTCACCTGCTGCATGGTGGAATTTGCGCTTATTTTCGGACGTAAATAAACAACTCAGTATTCCGCCTTGTCACAACGGAATAGCGACACCTAGAATATGTCGTTCCGTCCGGCAACCGAGACTGCCAATGAAGCGCGAAATACCCGATGGTATTTGAGATCAGCCCATTTTTGAAAATGTGATTTCACATCAAGCGTGTGTTATGATCTTGGTTGTTTCGTTCAACTATCTAGAATTGGAGATAAACACATGAGACGCCAACCATTTATTATGCTTCTACTTGCGGTTTTGGTACTGGGATTGGTTGGGCCAATGGCTGTCGCCCAGGATACCGAAACCCTGATTGTCTCTATCTGGGGCTTTAACCTGGATGTTCTCGAAGAGAATGTCTTTGCGCCGTTTGAGGAAATGCACAACGTTGACATCGTGCTGGATACCGGCAACAATTCGGATCGGTTGGCACGATTGCAAGCCAAGGGCGAAAGCACCGATATTGACGTGGTGCATTTTGCCACACAGTTCACACATATAGCCAGTCAAGAAGACTTACTCCAGCCCTACAACCCCGACATGCTCGAAAACCTGGACGAATTGTACGATTGGGCACAGGACCCGCTGGGCAATCAGGCCGGGGTCGGCTACACAGTTAATAGTCTCAGTCTGATTTACCGCTCCGACCTGATTGAAGCAGAAATTACATCCTGGACCGACCTGCTGCGTGACGATGTGGCCGGCTTTGTCAGTATTCCAGAGATGTCCACCACGTTTGGCCCAGCCACGCTCATCATGGTTGACCGCGCACTTGCGATGCAAGAACTGGACGAGAGTGAGGAGCTAGAAGAAATCAACTACGATGCGGATTTGGCTTGGGAAGCCTTGCCCCAACTGGCCGATAATCTGGTGACAACCTACATTCGCAGTTCAGAACTGACGACTCTAGTACAGGAAGAAGAAGTGTGGGTTGCGCCTTATGCCAGTTTTGCTATTGGCAACCTGATTAATACAGGTCATGACCTAACCATTGTCGTTCCTGAAGAAGGCATTGTTGGCCAGACGAATATGATTAGCATTACGGCAGCCACCGATCAGGTGGAACTGGCGCATGCGTATATCGACTGGTTCATTTCGCACGATGTCCAGCAAGCCGAAGCACTTGACCTGATTGATTCGCCCGTCAACGCCACTGTCGAATTGCCGGAAGACATTTGCGCTCTGCTTACCTGCGGCGAGATGCTTGATACCATGATTGTGCTGGATCAGGCCGAAGTGTCGGATCGCCTAGAAGATTGGTTAGAGCGTTGGAATGAAGTCATGGTGCGCTGACACCACACGTCAGAATTTTGACGATTTTGTGCTAGGGGGCGTTCGTGCCCCCTATTTTGAATCATGATTCGACGACCCAATCAGACCCGTACTATCATCTTGCTGGTCTCTCCAGCATTTATTTTTGTACTCGTGTTCTTCGTCTTGCCTCTGATTTTCCTGCTCTCACAAAGCGTCCTACCGGAGGATGGCGGCATTACGCTGACAGGCTATCTCGACTTTTTCCAGAGTCGTGTGTCACGGATCGTCTACCTGCGCACACTCAAGCTCGGTCTCATCGTCACGAGTATTTGCGCGGTGATGGCCTACCCGGCCGCGTTTGTGCTGGCGCGGATGCCTGCCCGCCGCCGTTCATTCTTGATGTCGCTGGTGATTCTCCCCTTGATGACCAACGCAGTAGCACGCACTTTCGCGTGGCTGATTATACTGGGGCGGCGCGGCATGATTAACCACACTCTCTTGTCGTTGGAAGTGGTCGAGAACCCGGTGCGCTTCATTTTCACCGAAACTGCGATTGTGCTGGGTCTGACACAGTTGTTTCTGCCACTGATGGTATTGCCGCTAGTGAGCGCGATGGAAAATATCCCGGATGATGTGCTGGAAGCGGCGCTCAGTCTCGGCGCAAACCGGCTCACTACATTCGTGCGAATCGTCGTGCCGTTGTCATCGGACGGCCTCGTTCTGGGCGCGACGCTCGTATTTACCGGCTCGGTAACTGCCTTTGTGACCCCGGCTATTCTCGGCGGTTCGCGTTTATTGCTGATGTCTACACTGTTACGGCAAAAGGCGGTGATTCTCTTTGACCAACAGGCGGCCGCCGTGGTCGCGGTTGTGATGATTGTAACGACTCTGGCGGTTAATCTGCTGCTGCGCGTCGTGCGCGTGAAACAGAGCTAGGAGCGAGTCGGATGGTTTCACGCTGGATGTATATCAGTCTGGTCATTCTCTATTGCTTCTTACTCGGCCCGTTTATCATCATTTTCATGGCGAGCTTCGGCGCAAATTCAACTATGGCGTTTCCGCCACAGGGTTTCACGCTGGATTGGTTTGCTAATGTATTCGAGACTTCCCAATTTGTTGATAGCTTCTGGATCAGCCTGCAACTCGCTCTGTTATCCACCATCGTCTCGCTGGTCATGGGGATGCCTGTCGCCTATGCGCTAATGCGTTTTCACTTTGCTGGGTCTGGCATGGTAGAAACCGTCTTTTCAGCGCCGATACTCGTTCCAGGTCTGGTTGTCGGCTTTGCTATGCTGAACTTCTTCGTTCTCCTGGGTGATATGCGCGTCATGACGGGCTTGTTCATCGGCCATACCGCGATACTGTTTCCGTACAGCGTGCGCGTCATTTCTGCCAGCCTGCGTAACCTTGACCCCTTTGTCGAAGATGCCGCTGTCAGTCTGGGTGCGAACCGCCTGCGCGGATTTCTGCTGGTCGTGCTGCCCAATATGCAGGCCGGGATTGCAGCTGCCTTTGTGTTGGGCTTCATCACATCATTTAACAATGTCCCGGTTTCGCTTTTCCTGAGCGGCCCCGGTGTGACCACGCTGCCCGTTTCCATGCTCAGTTACCTCGAATACTATTTTGACCCGACCATTGCCGCCCTCTCGACGCTGCTCGTCATTTTTACCGTCGTGCTTGTACAGACAGCGGAACGTTTACTTGGTCTATCACAGTTTGTGTAGCTTATGTCTTATTTAGAAATCCATGATCTGACCGTTTCTTACGAAAAGAACAAGCCAACTCTGGAGCGGTTCAGCTTGAACGTTGAACAAGGGGAATTGCTATCGTTGCTGGGGCCAAGTGGCTGTGGCAAGACTACGACCCTGCGCAGCGTAGCGGGCTTTATTCAACCGGATGCCGGTCAGATTGTCATCAATGGCCGGGATTATACGTACCTGCCCCCCAATCAGCGCGATATTGGTCTGGTTTTCCAGAGCTATGCTCTGTTTCCGCATCTGACGGTCTTCTACAATGTCGCCTTTGGCCTGCGGATGCGGCGTATTCCGAAGAAAGAGGTGTATAACCGCGTCACCAATGCCCTGAAAATGGTGGGATTGGAAGCCTTTGCAGACCGCCGTCCGGCACAGCTTTCGGGCGGCCAACAACAGCGCGTCGCTCTCGCCCGCGCCACCGTTATTGAACCGCAAGTTCTTCTCTTGGACGAACCATTGAGCAATCTGGATGCGCGGCTGCGCGTGAATATGCGGCAGGAGATTCGGCGCTTACAGCAGCAACTCGGTATCACAACCCTCTATGTGACCCACGATCAGGTGGAGGCGATGAGTATCTCTGACCGCGTGGTGGTCATGAATCAAGGCGAAATTGAGCAGAAGGGTACACCGGAGAACATCTTCGCGGCTCCCGAAACGGTATTTGTAGCTGATTTCATGGGTTTCGACAATCACTTCAACGCGGCAGTCGTATCGGTGCAGGATAGCAAGTTAACGGTGAATTGGGGCGGCACTCCCATCCAACTGCGTTGGCACTCTAAGTTCGGATCACCCCAACCAGGCTCCAGGGCTGAGATCTTTTTTCGCGCTGATAATGCCAGTCTGTTAGCGGGAACGGAAGCGAGTGGTCTTGCGGGGCAAGTCATCCTGCATACGTTTCATGGCAATGAGGTGCAATACCTTGTAGAAACTGAAGTCGGCGAATTCAGCATCATGCAAGACAGCGATAGCGAACGCTTTGAACCCGGTGCAGCGGTGACAGTGGAACCGCACACGCAAAAATGGATCGCCATCTTTGAAGAAACGGAGCAATACGCATGACTGACTCACAAAAAGTTGAAGTCCAAAAGCATATTCGTTGTGTGCTGGGAGATATCGCCCGCAGCGTGCTTTTGCCGGGCGACCCGGCGCGCGCCCGGCGCATTGCCGAACAGCTCGAGGAAGCCCGCTTGATTGCTGACAACCGGGAATATGTGGTGTTCACCGGGAAAACGAACGGGGTCGCTGTCAGCGTGTGTTCGACAGGGATAGGCGGTTCATCGGCAGCCATCGCCCTGGAAGAATTGCGCAATGTCGGCGCGGAGGTGTTTATTCGGGTCGGTTCTGCTGGTGGACGGCGCAAAGACATACCGATCGGCTCCCTAGTGGTGGTGACGGCTGCTTATCGCGGTGACGGCGTATCGGACGAGTATTTGCCGCTGGGCTTTCCGGCAGTAGCTGACCTTGATGTGAATAATGCCTTGATCCAAGCGGCAAAGGAATTAGGGTTTAACGCCTTCACGGGTATTGGGACAACGCGCAGCGCCTATTATGTGCGCCATCCAGAACTTAACGAACATTTGCGGCAGGTCGGTGTAGTCGCAGCAGAAATGGAAGCATCAACGCTGTTTATTGTCGGCACGCACCGGCAGGCAAAAGTCGGCTGCGTGGTCGCCACCGATTCCAACATTTACCTGGAAAAGCAACCCACGCTTGCAGAAAAAGAGGCGCTTTACATGCAGGGCGAACAGATGACCATCCGTACCGCGCTGCGAGCGGTGCAATTGCTGGAAGTAACATCCTGATGGAATTCGACTTGCTGCTGGTTCATGCTCGGATTGCCGATGTCTTCCGTTACCGGCTGTTCGAGGGCTGGATTGGTATCCGTGATGGGCGCTTTATCACGGTTGAAGCGGGCAGTGTGCCGCAAGGTATCCGCGCTACAGAAACCCACGACCTTGCTGGGCGTATCGTCATGCCCGGCTTGATAGATTCGCATATGCACATTGAGTCCAGCTTACTGACTCCGCGCCGCTTTGCCGAAGCCGTGTTGCCCTTCGGCACGACGACTATCCTCAGTGACCCGCATGAAGTCGGCAATGTTGCAGGCGAGGACGGTGTGAAATGGATGATTGCTGCATCTCAGGATTTGCCGCTCAGGATTTATCATTCGATACCGAGTTGTGTTCCCGCCACCTCACCGGAAATTGAATGGACACATGAGGTCTTTGATGCCGCTACTATTCGGCGCTTGGCAACGCAACCTTCGGTCATCGCATTGGGCGAGGTTATGGATTATCGCGGTTTGCTGGGGCCGAATAAGCGCTTGCAGGCGATTGTGCAGGCAGCCAGAGAAAACAATCTGCTGATCGAAGGGCATATCCCCACGCTGTCAAGAATTGAACTCTCGCAATACCTCGCTCATGGGATTAGCTCCGACCACACGCTGACCTTCGCGGCCAAAATTCAGGAGCAAATCTCAAAAGGTCTGGCTGTCATGCTCCAAACCAAGTCGGTGACTCCAGAGAATGTGGCGGTAGTTGCGCAATTGCCGAATCGTTCGCAGATCATCCTCATCACCGATGACATCGAACCCTCACTGCTTACAGATGGGCATTTGTCGCGCATTGTGGCGCTAGCAATCGAATGTGGAATGCCGCCGCTGGAAGCGATTGCAGCCGCGACCATTCGTCCGGCACGGTATCTTGGTTTACGATATCACGGCGCGATTGCCCCCGGTTTTCTGGCTGATTTCCTTGTTATGGACGACATCACCGCCTTCCCGCCGGCGCAAGTCTTTGTTGGCGGTCAACGTGTGGCGCAAGCGGGCGCAATGGCCGCGGCTATCACGCGCGAAAATCCAGTGCAACCGGACTATCCGGGCATTCCTGGTTCGTTCGCTGCTGGTGATTTCAAGCTGGATAGCAATGGCAGCAGCGGTAGCGTGCAGGCGCAGGTCGTTGCTCTGCAAAATAAGCATTCGACCCTGACTAAATTGGAACAGATGGCTGTGCGTTTGCAGGATGGGCATGTGCTATTTCAGGTCAATGATGGGTTGGCACTGGCATCCGTTATTGCGCGGGATGAGTCATCGCGGACGGTGGGTCTCATCGCCGATACCGGATTGAGACACGGCGCATGGGCCAGCAGTGTCGCGCATGATTGCCATAATTTGCTTGTGATTGGCCGCAGCCCAGAAGCGATGGCAAAGGCCGCCAATGCGGTACATGCGATGGGTGGCGGTGTCGCCGTTGCTACGCACGGAGGCGTTAAAGCCTCGTTGCGGCTGCCTTACTTCGGCTTGCTGAGTGATGAGCCGGTCGCTGCAGTCGCGCAAGGGCTGGTGGCTGTGGAAGACGCGATGCGCCGTATCGGAGCGCATCAAACACGCCCCTTCCTGACATTTTCAATCATGAGTTTGAGCGTCAGCCCCTACGCGAAATTTACCGATAGAGGACTTGTTGATACCGAATCACGCCAATTGATTCGACCCTTTTATCCGGCAGACAAGTCGGTAGTGTAAGGTAGGGCTGGTTCTCCAAATGGTCATTGGATACTTACCATTTTGGATATCAGCCCATTCTTGACAATTCAATTTCACATCAAGCGTATGAAAGGAAATCTAAGGAGATCGCACCCCATGTCAGCATCGTGATCGAAGAGATCCCCTACGGGCAGCTCTACGACAACTTGCAGGGCGCTTACGCCGCCAGCCGCGCGTGGGAGACGCCAACGACTGGGCGCAAGTCCTGGCTGACAACTTCATCCCCGACAACAACCTCATACTCTATTTCCTCGGCGACGCCTTCTACGTCCTGACCGGCGAGGGACTGGTCGTGCAGGACGAGTGGCCGTATCCGCTTACCAATGCAGAGAAGGCCGACTTGCTGGCGATGGCGATCAAGGGTGGCCCGCACACTTTTCACGCCGGCACGAGCGCCGACACCTGGAGGCGCAAGCTGGATGATGGGCGCCATTTGAATCAGGAGCGGCATATCTCGCCCGGCCAGAGAACCGGCTGTCCAGAAACGAATCTGGTCGAGCGTTTCGCGGTCGGATATGAGGATCAAGGTCGTCAGCGCGGCAAGGAACGCGGTGACGATGACGCCCGCTAGGGTAAGCCGCAATGGCGTCGGTCCGCCGCGGCCCGCCGAGCCCTAGCCGTAAACCAGCACGCCGGCCGCCGCCGCGCCCACCATGCCAGCCAGGGCGTAAGCGCCGAGCGACGAGACACGCAGCAAGAAGACAGTCACCACAACCGCAAATGCCGCGCCGGCGTTGATGCCTAAGATGCCGCTATCTGCCAGCGGGTTTCGCGTCAGCGCTTGCATGATGGCGCCGGCTACTGCCAAGGCGATCCCTACCAGCACGCCAGCCAAGACCCGCGGCAGGCGAACTGTTTGAATGATGAGATGCTCGAACGCCGTTTCATCTGGCTGAAGCAGCGCAGTGAATACGGTATCGCGGTCGATTTCCGCCGCCCCGAGCGTAATGCTCCAGAGCAAACAGGCAAACAGAAGCAACGCAGCCACGATGAATCCTGGCAGCAGCAGCCATCAATTGTTTAGCAGGCGGGTCGAATTGCTGCTTTTTTTTTGTTCGCAAACCGGCGAAAGGTCTCTCTCTACGGATCGGTCCAAGGGATACGGCGGCGTTCACCGCGCAGATCCGCGGCCGCTTGGCGTAGACAACAGCATTCCCCTTTATGCCCCCAGGCGTCGCATCGCTTGTCTCATGATAAGGATCAGAGTCCTTTGGGATATCTAACAGAAAGAGGGGAAGCACCATCATGTGCAACAGGGCATGTCTTGCTTCCTTATGTGGTACTGTTTTCCATGATCTGTCCCTCTGCAGCTTGCCACACCCAGAGTTAGGCTGAATTGGGCGACTAGACCGGCAGACTCGACCTTTCGTTGCATTGTGTCGCTCGGCGATAACTGCTCATTAGCTATGCATTTAGGCTGGATCCGTGACGGCGTATAGCCCCAATTTTGGAGTGCTAGCTTTGTTGTACCAATACATTGCTGTGTACGAAGGAAGCGCCATGTCCTAAATCATCGATAGTGCGGGCGGCGAATTTGGGAGCGGACCTTCTTAGTTTGACGGCGATGCTAGA
The DNA here is from genome assembly GCA_965262005.1 of Phototrophicaceae bacterium. Classification (GTDB taxonomy): domain Bacteria; phylum Chloroflexota; class Anaerolineae; order Aggregatilineales; family Phototrophicaceae; genus UBA6055. Next base: position 19,925 of record CBDHEJ010000001.1, read on the forward strand.
ATAGTGTCAAACAGCCTGTCGCCGTCATCCCGTCGCGTCTAAGAATACGCGTTCCAAGCATGGGCGCGAATATGCGGAGGGACACGATTTCAGCGTCGATGAATAGAGGTATGGCCATGTGCGGGATTCGCGTGATCAGGCCGGTCATGTGAACGTGACAACGACACTGCGCCATGCGCTAGCGGCGAGAGATGATTAACGCGAGCTTCGCGTGGAGTACAAAGTTTTCACAGTATTCCTGTTCAACCAACTTCTATGCGAAGCGGCCCGACGTAATGAGGTTAACGCTGTAGACCGATTAAAGCATGAATGTAGCGAGTCGATTGTGTTCTAACCCTTGATCCCCGAACTGGCAATCCCACTGACAAAATACCGTTGTCCCACGATAAAGACCAGGATGAGTGGAAGCAAGGCGATACTGGCGGCAGCCATCAGCTCGTTAAAGGGCGATTGACCGTATTCTTGTGATCCCTGGATAAAGCTGACCGCCAGGACAATCGTGCGTGTCTTTTCGCTGCTGGATATCATGACCGGCCACAAGAAGTCATTCCAGGTCCATTGGAAGCTCAAGATTGCCAGCGAAGTAATGGCAGGTTTACTTAAAGGCATCGCTATTTGCCAGTAAATGCGAAACTCGCCGGCGCCATCAATCCGCGCTGCGTCAATGAGTTCATCCGGGATATTTGCCATCATCTGTCGGAATAGGAAGATGCCGAAGGCGCTCATCAGGCGAGGAAGCATAAGACCGACATGGGTATCAAGTAGTTTCAGCTCCCAGGCGGTGATGTACATCGGTATGAGAATCACCGTGAGCGGGATCATCATGATGGCGAGCACCATGGTGAAGAGGATGTCCAAGCCCAGTGATCTGAATTTCGCGAAGGCGTATCCGGCCAGGGAGGAGAAAAACACCGTTGTGACGACAGTGGGTATTGTTACTATCAAGCTATTCAAGAAGGCGCGTGCTATATGGGCTTCCGCAATGACCTTGGTGTAGCTGCCAAAGTTTGGGTTAGCCGGGAGCCAAACAATGGGTACGGTAAAGATTTCCTGCACGGTCTTCAATGAGCCGGACAGCATCCAGAAGAGTGGAAACGCCATGGCAAGGGCGCCGAGCGCCAAGAGCAACCAGGTAACTGCATTGACAAAACGCTTCAGTGGGTTGGCTCCAAATACCAGCGTAAGCCTAGTCACTGCTGTATCCTCGAAGAATAAACAGCTGCAGCAGCGAGATCCCAAACATAAGCACAAAAAGAACCATTGCTTGGGCCAATGCATATCCCATGCGGAGATGTCGGAAGCCGGTCTCGTAGATATTGAGCATGAGCACTCGGGTAGCCTCGCCGGGGCCGCCCAAGGTCATAGAATACACGAGGTCAAAGGCTTGCATGTTGCTTATGACCGTGACGACCAACACCAGAATGAACGTACGTCTCAGCAGCGGCAGCGTGATGAAGCGAAATTCAGTCCACGAATCCGCACCGTCAATCCTGGCCACCTCATACAATTCTTCAGGGATACCTTGGAGTCCTGCCAGGAAGAGGATGATATCGAAGCCGAGCATCCGCCAGATACCCACAATGATCAGTGCTGGCATTGCCAAAGTCGGTACACTCAGCCAAGCGGATCTTCCTAAGCCCAGCAGCGATGTCACTTCCGGTATAAAACCAAAGGACTGATTAAAGGCGTAGTTCCCAATGATTCCGACAATGAACAAGGGAATAACCAGTGGAACAAAATAACTGATGCGAAGTATTGAGCGGAAAGGCCAAGAACGTTGCAGCAATACCGCCAGGCCCAGGGAGAGGACAGTTGTGATTAGGACAACCCCCGCTGTGTAGTACAAGGTCACGAAAAGCGAATTCTGGAATTGCCTGTCCTGGAGCAGCCGCGCGTAGTTCTCAAGACCCACGTACACAGGTGGAGTGATGAGCGCCCATCGCGTGAAGCTGCGAGAAAAAGCCTGCAGAACGGGAAAGATGAAAAAGAAGGTGAAATAAAGAATCGAAGGCAGCACAAAGAGATAAGCTATCAACGTCTTCCTGCGGTGGAAGGTGAGTTGAAGCGAGAATCGGGTTTGCCTGGCGGTAGATTCCATATGATGTCGTACTCTAGTGGTCCAAGTTACCTTTCCTCCAGGCTTCTACAGCGTCGAGTTGAGTCTCATCTGGCCTGAAATTGCGGGTATGTGGCATGCTCAACCACTGAAAATTGCCGCGTATGGCATATAATTCCGCATTAGTCAGTTCCACTTCAATGCGACCCACAGGCTCCTTGATGGGTTCTGCGGCGCCATTCCACACTGGTTCCCACAGGTATTCATCTCCGCGGAATGCTTGGCATTCATCGAATGAATACCCCGGCAAGGGAAGTCCGCCGACATCAGAAAGTTGTACACGTACCCAGCCACCGGGCGCCCGCACATTCAGCTTGAGCTCAAGCGGCTCGGACAGGTGTAGGCAACGCGTCATTAGCCGGCCAGTTTGACTGACGGATTCAAGATACATGAAACCGTCGCGCCTGAGTTTATGCACCAGGAGTGCGGCGGCAAGCTGGTCTGTATCTTTGTAGTGTTCGCCTAAGGAACTTCCGGAATAAAAGAGGAGGTCCCCGCTATCGTCTGCAACCATTGACGTGGGGTAGATACAGCCTCCCCCTTCCTCACCACGGGGGTTACGCTCTACGAACGGAGCACGAAACGTTCGGTTGAAAGCGGCCCCGTCATAACTGTAAGTCAATTGCGAGTCGATGGGTCCATTGCGCTTGAGCAGCCCAACCTCAAGCGGGTCACCGTACATCAACCAGAGCAGCCCGACAAACATGCCTTCATAGGGGAATGTCGGCATTCCATAAAACTGAACCAGCGGCGGGTCCAAGGGGTCGGGCGACAGCACATCATGTGGTCCGGAAAAAGTCAGAAAATCTTCTGTATCTATACGTACGATGCGTCGCTCGGCTTGCTGGGGCCGGGTGATGATGGAATAAAGACCACGTCCCTCATTCCAGAAAATCGGATAGGGAGAATCGGAGCAGAAATGGTTGTTCCAGACGCGGTCTTCCACCGACCAGTGAATCCCATCGGGCGAAAAAGTCAACCGCTGAGTGAATACCCGCTTGCCGTCAGCCCCTGCGCTCTCATACAGACTCATGGCCTTTAAGCGTTGCCGTTCGTCCAGAGGACGGGGATCGAAAAAGACCGGTCCACGATCATAAATGTCGTCATGTTTAAGCACTTGGTTAGGCGCTAGCCTGTGGCGTTGATCCAAGGCCTCTGTAAGATCCGGTTTCGTCCAACGCAGACCGTCGTCACTTTCGGCCAACATCAATACGGGGATATCTGCCGGAACCGAAGCTAACTCCTCAGTCACACCGACAACGCCCTGGTAGAAGGCAAACCACTTTTTTGTATTGGGATCGCGATAAACCGTAGGGAAGTTGTATATCCCTTTAGTCAGGCTATCCAACAGAGAGGCCTCTGGAATCGGTTGAGGATTTCCCATCTTGCGTGCGATATTGTGGTGCGTCTCCAGCCACCAGTCATCAAAGAAAAGTAAAGTAGTCATTTAACCTTCCTCAATTTAGGTCATAAAAGCTTATAGCTACCTGGATGATCACTCAACTGGAATAGGTAATTCCACCTCGAGCCCGGTTTCGAGAGATCGATGAATTGCCAAGCAGAATTCAATAACTCGGTATCCGTCCCAGCCCGACGGGTCGACAGGCTGACCATTTCTTATGGCACTCAAGAATGCTTTCAGCTCCCAGGCGAATCCGGAGAATTCCGCTTCAAACAGCAGCGTGTGAGGCCAAACGGGTTGCCATACCTTGGCCGGGCCCGTTTCGCTGTCGAACAAAGTTAAGGTATCGCTGTCGTCCACAGCCAGCCAAGCTTGATCGCCGTAGATCTCGATCCGCTCCCAGGGTTTGAGCGACAGGCCTGATGAACTCACATGCAGGCTGCCAACCGCGCCCGACTTGAACTTCATCGCTATCGTTGCATTGTCAAAGGGATAGGATGTGTTGCCATATTGATTGACACCGTATGCCGCCAGGGAAGACAAATCCCCCATATAGAATCGAATGAGGTCCAGCACATGGCAGGCTGACTGCTCGAGAAACTTATCACCGCCCCAGCCTATACAGGTCTTGGCGGCTATCATCGCTGGCGTACCAATAGCGCCGGAGGTCAGCAAGTGATGGGCATTTGCGTAGGGTGGCGCGTACCTTTTGACAAAGCCAACCATGAATGGCAAGTTGTTTTCCTCGGCAAGCTGACATAGGCGCTTGGCCTCCGCCAGTGTATGCGATAGTGTGCCCACGCCATCATCCAGAAGCGGCTTTTCGGTGAACACTGGCAGTCCCCTATTGAGACATTCGGAGATAATTTCAGCACGTGCCGGTATCGGCCGAGTGAGTACCAAGACGCCATCCAAATCCTCGGAATCCAACATCTTGCGATAGTCGCTATACCAACCGAAATTATGGATGTGAGCGGCCTTCTCGCCCATCTCTTGATCAATATCCGCGCCGGCTACAAGTTCGACGGCTTCTCCCATCGTCTGGAGTCGCTTCAAGGCCGGTATGTGCTTAGCCTGCGCGATCGCGCCCAATCCGATCAGTCCCAGACGAACAATGGATTCATCAGGGCTCGCAGCCTGCCGCACCTGGTAAGCATCGGGTCCTCGCCATCCCTCTGTGTACCCATATGGCATCGGCAATTCGTGGTTGGTCATCAAACTTCATCCAAATCAGGTAACTTTTACCACTCCCAATAGCTCATCGAGTGTGGCACTGTGGTCTGAGGTAATAGACTGTCCGAGCGCGCTCAAGCTGGCGGTCAATTGGTCTGGGAGACGCAACACAATGAGAGGGCCGGCAAAACCCCTAGTGAATCAGAGGAATACTGGCAGAGACTTTAAGAACCGTTGGCCAAAATTGTCGAACCATTCCACCTCGGATGTCCCCAGTCGCAGCGAGGGAAAGCGAGATAGAATTGTAGTAATGGCGATCTCAAGCTCGAGGCGAGCCAGCGGCGCGCCGATGCAGTAGTGCTTCCCGTATCCAAAGGAAATGTGGTTGTTTTGCTCTCTCTATATTGAGCTTGTCCGGCTCCACACAATGTATTGGACACCGGTTTGCTGACCCCAGCATTGCTGCAATGAACTCTCCACTTCTAATTCGTTTTCCGCGGATTTCGACGTTTTCAGTGGCAACCCGGCCAAGGCGCTGCACCGAGGAATCGTAGCGCAGCAGCTCCTCAACGGCGCTTGTGGTCAGGGCTGGTTTGCACCTCAGTATTTCTAATTGATCCGGATTCCGCAACAGCGCCAGCATAGCGTTGCCGATCTGGTTGGCCGTCGTCTCGTGACCAGCAAAGAGCAGCAAGACACAAAGTGCCAAAAGCTCTTCCTCGTTTAGCTTGTCCCCCTCTTCTTCGACAGCGATCAGACTGCTGACAAAATCATCTTCGGGCGAGCGCCGACGTGTTTCAATGAGGGCTTGCAGGTATTCCATCAACTCAAGCATACTGCGCTGAGCCAGTTCAGCTCTTCGTGCCGTAACGTGAGCAGCCCCTACGAATCCGTTGATACTATCAGACCATTGACTGAATTGTGTGCGATCTTCCTGCCGTATGCCGAGCAATTCAGCGATGACAGCCGCGGTCAGCGGATAGGCGAAATCGCCCATCATGTCCATTGTGCCGGCCTTTTGAACCCCATCCAGCAGATCGTTCACAATCTGGCAAATGCGACCTCGCAGACCCTCCACCACGCGTGGAGCAAATGCTCTATGCACCAGGGACCGGATCCGAGTGTGGTCAGGTGGATCCAAGTGGATCAGCCACAGCGCAAGTTGATGGCCCAGCGGCCGCATGCGCTGCTGAGCGGTTTCCGGCAACTGGTCCATGAAATAGTGTGCACGCACCGAGGAAAAGCGTGGATCATTCGCGGCCGCCTTGACATCGTCATAGCGTGTGAGGATCCACGCGCCGATGAGATCGCTCCAATGCACCGGATCCTCCGATCGCAGTTGATGGTAAACCGGATAGGGATCGGGCAACTGGGCTCGATAGAACAACTCAAGTTGATCAATGCCCTGGTTGGCTGCGTCTATCATGTGGAATCCTAGTTTTCCAATTGAGGCCTTTTACCGCTTGAGAGGTTAACCGCGTATCGACCCCGTATGTCCCGGTTGCAACCGGCCTGCCAATCTATTGTTACGGTTGCCCCTCCTCATCGTATTCCGCGCGTTTGGCAGTGGTGTGTTTGCCGTCGTCGCCGACACCAATGCGATCCGGCCAGGCATAATTGTCCTCATGGTAGTTTCCGAAATCCGCCCACAAGACGTTATGAGCAGCCTCCCAAGTCTTGAGGAAGTTTTTGCCAAGGACGGACTGGTCAAACCACATATTTTCGGGGTTGGGGCCGACGGTGATGCGATAGCGAGGCCCGGACAGCTTGACCGGCTTGATCTCGTTTCGCCGCTGGAGCCCGGCTATTACACCTTTGCGGATTACTTCGCAGGAAGCTTTATGGCTGAGGCTGCGCGCCATCCAATGACCGTGCGCGACCTTGACCACACCGGGTTCAATCCCTGGTATCAATTCCTCCGCTTCACGACATACATAATCGTCTCCGCTGACAAAGACGACCGGAACGTCATAGTAACCTCCACCACTGGCAACGACGCCAAAGATGCCGACTTCAATTCGTTCTGTGGCTTCATCGTTATCGTTGATGCTCTCAATGTACCAGAGTTGATGCGTCCCGACGGCGCCCCAGGTTCCGCCTTTGGCAAATGCGCCCACGAATACAATTGCATCCCAAGTCTCATCGAGACCGGGCATAAATGTAGGACCACGAGCGCCTCGACCCTGTATGAGTTCTACGGGAGGATCGAATTCCTCATAGTTCAAGTTGAATCCAGTGAAGTGCTTGTCATTGATCCAGATAGTCTCGGCGCCAGCTTCCAGCGCACCAGCGACAGCTGCTTTCGCTTCACCCGTGCTGATCTTCCGTTGCCAGAGCGAATGCCAGGTATTGAGCGGTGAAGCACTTACGGGGTCCGTTGGAAAATTGAGCCCGGCGACCCCCTCCATATCAAAGTGAATGTAGACCTTTAGACCAGTACCCATGACGGCTAACTATCCTCCGTGATTGAAACGTTTATTGCTTATCTGGGATGTCTAGGCGCGAGTGCCAGCCAGCTTGAAATCTGACCGGCACCTCGCTTGCGTTGTAGTGACGGTAATCCGTCAGCCTTTACGCTCAGGCATGAGAGAAACGTTCTAGATACCAGGCTGAGCAAGGATGGCGTCAACTCTTTCCTTGGCCGTTGCCAGCGCATCGGCCACTGAAACGTCTCCAAGGATCATGTTGGAAATGGCGCTCATCACTTGATCCTTGACCTCTAGCGCTCTCGGATGCAGCAGAGCTGGAACAGCATACTGCTGCGTCTCGTAGAAGGGCCTCCAGTTGTCATCTGACGCGATGAAGTCGTCATGCCACTGATTTGGCCAGGTGATGGCCGTTCCGTATTTGCCAACCTCAACGCCCATCGCATCATTGGGATTCATGAGCATCCATGCCAAGAACTTCCAGGTTTCTGCTCGTTCCTCGTCAGGTTTGTTGGGATTCACAATCCACCCGCCAAATGAGCCAGCGGTAATGCGCTTGCCTCCCGCAACAACCGGCCAGGGCGCGACACCGACCTCGAAATCCAGATCGCGATTCAACATTGTGGCGTAAAAGGCGGGGAAGGAGAGCAAGGAGACTATGCGCCCTGCTTGGAAATCGCCGAAGGGATCGGTGACGAAACCCGGTGTGATCGTATTGTATTTCTTGAAGAAATCGACATAGTGTTGGAAACCCGCTACAGCCTCTTCCGAGGTGAAGATGGCTTCTTTCCCGTCCGCACTCAAGACATCGCCGCCTGCCTGCCGCACCATTGTGGTGAAGTGGTTTTGAAATGCTTCTTTCCAGAAGGGAGCTTCCATACGAGCGGCATATCCGGATCGCACCAACCTGTCCCCGTCCCAGATCGTCAATTCGGCAGCGGCTTCACCCCATTCATCCCAAGTCATTGGCTCAGTTGGGGACGGGCGTGGAATTCCGGCATCGTCGAAGGCGGTCGCATTGTAAACAAACGCATACACTGTGCCGGTTTCATTAAGAACGCGGATCTGGCCATCGGGGGACGCGCTTTGCATCAACTCGACTATGCCAGGCTTGTAGTATTGGTTCAGACCTTCGTAGCTGTCGACGCCGAAGATATCGAGCGGCAAGGGATCTGCCGCACCGGTATAGGTATATTTGGTCCACTCAACATCATTTTGGTTGAAGAAATGGGGCCCACCGTTGGCCAAAAGGGCGAGCAGAACGCGCTCGGGAAGGCGGTCACCGGGGAATTGTGAGAAGTTGACGCTTACATCAGGACGACCACCAGCGGATTGGTAGGCCTCGGCGAAACTGTTAGCTACTTCCGCAGCGCCGCCCCAGGCAACTGACCAGTAGTCAAGTGTGACAGCATCTTGCGCTGCCACCATAGAGGCAGGCAGCAATGAACCCAGTGCTACTCCACCAGCGGCGCCGGCAGTCGCCTTCAAGAAGTCGCGACGGCTCAGCCTATTTCCTAGTTTCTTTTGACGGGTTGTCATTATTCTTTCCTCCTAAAAATCTGTACTATGATTTTCTGTTCGCGGTAGAGAAACGATATCGGCGCAAAATGTCAAACACCTCCTTATCCACAGCGCGCCATTTCATGTTTCCTGTTCACATTTACTCGATTGACGGGTTGCAGGCTTCCAATAATTTGACGGATCCATGTGTCCGGGAATTTCTCACCTGAAACGGGACACCTTCTCAAATCCACTGCCAACCAGCTGACTATGTTTCGTTGCCTCTTTGTTGTTGCTGCTTTTCTTGGTCAACGATCTTTCGAATGCGCTCCTGGAATCCCAAAAACTGCTCCTGAAGTGCTTGGCGTGCGAGCTCCGGATCACGTTTCTTGATCGCTTCTACAACTTTGCAATGCGCGTTTATGACCCAGTCGTGATTACTAGAATAAAGCTCTTCATTCTCATGGTTATTGAATGCCAACCAAAAAGACCTGAACAACTTCATTAGCGTCTGATTATGCAGCGTGCCCAGAATGATACGATGAAATTCTTCATCATATTGGATGTATTGTTCCCCGACCTTTATGGCCCGTTCCCATTGCAACATCAATATATCAAGTTGTATCAGTTCATCATCTGATATTCTCTTGACAGCATCCCCTATCACGGCGATTTCCAACCATTTGCGAATCTGATACAGCTCCACCAGAGTTTCCGGGCTAACACGCATACCGAATTGCAGTGTTGCCAGCACCGGGTCGAAATCCCACTCCCTGACAAACAGGCCTTCGCCGTGACGTACTTCAATAATGCCGAGCGATTCTAATGACTTCACCGCTTCTCGAACCGGGCCACGACTAACCCCCAATTCTTGAGCAAATTCACCTTCCGGAGGCAATGGGTCACCCGGCTTGAGGTTATGTTCGATGATGTAATCTTTGATGTGATTTTGAGTGACTACGCTTAGCAACGGCCCGCGTAGTTTTCGATCCACCGTCCGATTTAGCGTATCTTGTATCATATTAACCTGATATTTGATAAGCAAATTATGATATATGACATCTTGAAATTTAGCTTAACTCATCTTAGCTATACTGTCAAATACTTTGCTGAGATATCAAATGACATAACGATGACACGGGATTATTGAATTCTGCACAAATGATCCCATTCAGTCCCCTTGTCTATGCACTAGTGTCTCTTCGGAAAGCTTTTGCCAACATGGAGTGCATGATCGCTGGATTAAGCCTGCGTGATTTGGGCAGTTAATTCAATTCACTTACTGTTTTCTTTGGCCGCTGTTCGGAGGACGTTCAACCAAAAACCACTACCGAACGCTTGACGCTATCGAATCCTGCATTGAACCTGATTCGCTATGAGATCATGGCGTTATTGGACGAACCCCTAAAGATCTGGTCATCTTGCCAAACATCAGGCACCCAGGTAGCTTAGTCACTTCGCATTAAATCGGCGATCACATAAAGCAGTTTGCTTCATGAAAGCCCACTTCTGTGAAGCAATCGATGCAAAGTAGTAGCGAAATGGGATGTTTGAGCTGCCTTTATCCTTGTCTAAGTACTCCAGGAAAGGTAGGCAGATATGTCAATATCCCTCAGAAAGTCTTCGGGATCAGTATATGGTTGTAAGTTCAGCACTATTTACATACTATTTTATTTGGTCGCTTTTCCGAGGCAAATTCGCGCTAAACGCAGCGAGAATTGGCTCTGGCTAATAGCGCGCCGGCGTCCTCCAAATATGTCGGCATGGTCATCACCACGTCTTTGAGGGCCGGCAGAATCCGTCCGGTCCGAACGCGGAAAAGAATGACGAATATTATGACTTGCTCGGGTTACGGAGTGGCTGTCTTCCTCCTTGCGAGGTTCTCCGATGGGTGTCTACGATGCGTGATCTATCATCGAAGAGCTGGGGGACGTCCCAGTCATGAAACAAAGACATGAAGTCACATGTCAGCTTCACTGTCGATTTGCGTTGCCGTCATAAGGAAGATGGAGATTACGATGATTCCCATATCGAGGACAGTCGCCAAACATCGATTGACTTGACTCTAGCCTGGCCACGCGCAAAGACACCAACGCCAATACTATCGGACCGGCTAGGGTATATCCTGCTTGTGATGCAGGCAAAGTCGTTCGCAAAGACTTCGATGACTGAACAATCGACAAACACCCTCAAGCGCAGGGTTTCGCCAGGGAAGACCTCAAATTCTCCCTCCTGTATATCATTGGAAATCCCGCCATCCTGGAGCAGAGTGGAACGGCGACGATCAACACCCAATTGCTTACGACGGGCGTTATAGAAAATGTAAGTTTCTTCTTCACTATCTGGCGAGCAGCGCACTTTAATTCCACATTCGTCAGCGCTAGCGGGATCAATCTCGGTAACAATTTCAAGGGTATCGCCTCGCAGGATAACGCCGAAGTCACACGATGTGTCGGACAGATTTATGTTGGTGAACCGATGGTGCTCACCTCGTAGCGAGTGGGTCTCCTGCGCCGGGCGCATCGTCAGCTTCCCATCATCACACAATGACAAGACCCGTGGCAACGACATAACTCCCGACCAACCGGCAGCTTGTTGCGCTTCGATTACGCGGCCCTCTCCAATAAAGCCCCACATGATTCGGCGCCCACGAGAATCGAGCATAGTATGCGCCGCGTAAAAGTGCCGATCACCAAAGTCTAGCTTGTGTACAGCGTCTGGGATAAAGCGGTGATCCTTATAGTTCCCCGTGAAATAGATGCTATATTGTGGATCGTTTTCCCAAACAGTAACGATCAAAACATACTTGTCACCGAGGCTAAAGAACTGAGGAACTTCCCACACTGACCCGGTCCATACCGCTGTGGTGTCATGCTTATTGCCAACACACAAGGGGCTTAGGTATTCCCAGCTATACAAATCCTTTGATCTATATAGCAACACCGCTCCCCCGATATCCCGAATGCCCGCGCCGATTGCCATGTACCAATTGCTCTCCTCGCGCCAAACAAATGGGTCACGGAATCCGGTGACGTCAATATCGTCAGGCGGACGGTCAATTATGGGGTTTCCAGCATACTTATTCCATGAAACTAATTCATCTTCACCGGTTGCCATGCAGACGCGCTGGTTTAGCGGGTTCCCCCAATCGCCCTGTACCCCGGTGTAAAAGATAGTCGGCACTCCATTATTGTTGACTGTGCACCCTGACCAGCAACCGTCTTCATCCGAGCCGCCAGGGGTAGGCGTGAGCGCAATAGGCAGGTTAGCCCAATGCACAAGATCGTCACTGACGGCATGCCCCCAGTGCATATTGTCCCATACGGCTTGGTATGGATTATGTTGGTAAAAGACATGATATTTGCCATTCCACTCGATGATGCCATTAGGATCGTTCATCCAGTTTGCCGGTGGCAGGAAATGGTAGCGCGGACGGTGTGGATCTGCGGCCAGCTGGTCGCGCTGACGCTTAGCACGTGCGGAAAATGAATTCAAAACAATTAACCTTTAAGCCCAGTGGCGGCGACACTTTGAACAAACCATTTTTGGAAGAGCAAAAACAGAATTAGAACCGGGATGGTAATCATCGAGGCGAAAGCCAGAATCTGGGCCCACTTGACGTCCTGACCATAAAACGAAGTAATGCCGACGGTCAGTGGCCGTGACGCTTCACCTCGGGTCGCCATTAAGGGCCACAGATATGAACTCCACAGAAACAGGGCCTGGAGAATCGCGACCGTAGCGAAGACAGGACGTGACAGAGGCACAATAATCCTCCTGTAAACCGCAAACGGACTCGCGCCATCGATATAGGCCGCTTCATCAAAATCACGCGGGATACCGATGAAAAACTGGTAGAAGAGGAAGATTGAAAATGCGTCCGCAACAAATGGGATGATCTGTACGTGTAAGGTATCCAACCAGCCAATAGAACCGTCTAGCCAGGGGAATTCGTTGACCAACACCAACAAGGGCACCACGATGGCATCGAGCGGGACAATGGACAGCGCTATGATCGCCGATAAAACAACGGTCTTCCCTTTCCAGCGCAGACGCGCAAGGGCAAACGCGATCATGCTATTGATAATCAAACCAGCGGTTACCGTTGTCAAGACGATAAAGGTGGAATTGAACATGAATCGCCCAAACGGCACTCGACGGAATACGCTGATGTAGTTTTCAAGAGTGACGTCGCGAGGAATGAAGGCCCACATAATCGTTTTGAGATCGTCGAAGATCGCCTTTTCTGGTTTAAATGAAGATACGATCATGAACACGATGGGAAACAAAAAAAATATCGCAAGCCCGATCATAATGCCGTAATCGATTGCTAGCGTCACAGACCACCGCACCCGACGCTGCGATTTCAGGCGGCGTACACGGATTGGATCAACTCTTGCAGCTCTTTCGGACATAGCGCTTATTCCACCTCAACGTCCGATTTCAAGAACGATCGCTGAATCAAAGCGATCGTCACAACGAGGATAATAAATAGAACAGTGACAGCAGAGCCGTAGCCAATTCTTTGTTGTCGAAAGCCAGTTTGAACGGCATGGAAAACGACCGTGACCGTGGCGTCTTGAGGCCCGCCCTTGGTCATCACATCAACCTGGGTGAATAAGCGAAATGCTAGGATAGTCGTACTGATGATGACGAATATCGTCGTATTGCGCAGTTGCGGAATCGTTACGTGCCGAAATTGCTGCCAGGTATTGCCACCGTCGATCTGCGCTGCTTCGTATAAGGATTGTGGGATGGTTTGTAATCCGGCCAGAAAGATGACCATCTGGAATCCCGCCGCTTGCCAGGCGGAGAGAATGATAATGGCTAGCAGGGCAGAATCGGCGCTTACCAACCAGTCCGGCTGTATGCGTCCAAAAGAAATCGCGCTTAGAAAGCGATTGATTAAACCTTGATCCGGATTGTAGAGAAAGGTCCAGACGATCGCGATCACCGCCATCGACGTGACCACCGGACTGAAATAAATTGTGCGAAATACATACCTTCCACGCAGACGCTGGTTGACCAGAAGGGCCATGATCAGCGCCAGGCCACCCTGTCCAGGCACTATCACCAGGACAAATACGAAGGTATTGATGATCGAGCGCAGAAAGGTAGGATCCCTGGCGATGACCACATAACGCTGGCCGAGAATATCCGATGTAAACCATTCGCGGAATCCGTCGTAAGTCGGATTGCCTCGGACGATAGAGCGCGTACGAGGATAAACCGGGTTTCCTTCCAAATCGGTCTGGACCCTGCCCGTTACCTCATCAATTTCGGGTTCCAACCGAATGATTTGGACGCCAAGCAGGTTCTGATAATTCTGAAGACCGACGTACTTCGTCGGCAACGGTGAAATGAGGCGTTTGTTGGTAAAGCTCCAGTAGACACCGCCAAACAGCGGCAAGGCCACGAACAGAAACAAGCCGATGAGCGCGGGCGCGCTCATCAGCCAGGCATAAGTCGTTTCATAACCTTTGGGACGTGTTGACCGTCTCATGCGATCACCTGCCCAAGCAGGTTCCGTGTCTGATGCCCCTCCGTCATGCGTGGCAACTGACGTGGAGTAGCCGCAGCTAACTGCAATACACCGCGGCTACTGACGTGAAGACCCTAAGGGCAACGCTTAATTCTGAACGGGATAGCCATCGTTGTCGGCAATGTCCTGTTCGATCTTGTCGACTGCGGCATCCAGTTCCATCTGAATATCGCCGCCTTTGATGATATTGTCCATTGCTGTGAAGAAGGCGGAAGTGACAGCTGGGTAGCCCGGCGTAATGGGGCGCGGAATGGCAATGCCAGATCCAAGCTGCTGCACAAATATGTTCATGCGCCCGCCTTCACCAAACAGCTCGGACATTGCCAGAGCCGATAAGCGGCCGGGTACAGCAGCATTCACATTAGTGATGCTCAAGATCTCTTCCGGCGTGAGCATGAATTCCATGAAGGCCCAAGCGGCGTCAGGATTTGCGCACTGGGTCGTGATTGACCAGGCCCAAGATCCCATTCCAGTGGCCTGGCGGGCGCCGAAATTCACTACTGGCAGGACTATCATGTCATCGCCAAAGGCTTCATAGTAGCCTGTGGCCATCCAGTGCCCGAGGAAACCCATGGCCGCGTTACCGTTGATAAATTCGTTGTCATCTGGCGGGGTCAGTGAAGCATATCCATTGTCAAACAGACTGCTGATCCACTCCATAGCCGCTACCGCTTCCGGACCGTTCAAAACACCTTCGGCGCTCAAGGTTTCTTTGTCAATCAGATCGCCACCAAAACCCTGTACGACCGGGCTGAACGCATAGGTGTACCACTCGCCGGCACCGTAATTCATCTTCAAGTCTATCGCGTATTCGACACTGTCCAACGCCTGTAGACTTGCCAGCACGCCGTTGAATTCATCCAGCGACCAGGCGTCGTCTATGCTGGTCGGGATGCGCACACCGGCTTCTTCCAGCAATGACACTCGACCCACAAGTGCCAAGCCCGAATCATATTGTCCCATGGCGTAGATCTTGCCGTTGTAGGTGCCCTGGTCAATCAGAGATGGGAGGATATCGGCGCGAAGTTCATCAGACATGTAATCGTCCATGGTGGCCAGGAATCCTGCCCAGGCGTAGTTGTATAGATTTGGGCCGTCCAGATCGAGAATGCAGGGGAGATCACCGGCTACGGCGGCGGCATTCACAGCATCGTTATAGCCGGTGCCGGCAACCAGAGAACCGGCAAGTTCGACGAAGTTAACCTGGATCGCGTCCTGCATCGCATTGAACCGGTCGACCTGAGCGCGCGTCTCGTCGTTCTCTTCTTGCGTTCCTCCGTGGTACCAAAGCTCTAGCTCTATCATCTCCTGAGCCGGTGTAATGGCCGCAGTTGTGGAAAGAAGCAGCAGAATCAAGACCACAGTTAGATGTTTCAGTATCCTATTCATTTTTAGCCTCGCTCAAAAACTAAGATCTTTCTATTCTGTGTGGCTGCCCAGCGCGTCTGACAGACGTCGCGCCTCAAGTTTTCCCCTTCCTCCTGTTTAACAATCACTGCGCATGGCGGGCAGAATCGTGCGCATACAGGTAACCGAACCAATCTCATACGAGATTGTATCGATTGCGTCAGGCTGTAGCAAATCTGCTGTATCGCCATATCTGTCTAGGGAGACATTGCGATGGTGATCAGTCAATCTCAGCGAGAGGCGAATGCCTCGGTCACGGCCTCTTCCTTCCAGCATCCTCCAGATCCGTCAGCAGAGCTATCACCGCGTCTTTGAGAGCCGGCAGATCCTCCTGGACGAAATCCCCCTACACCAAGTCAATCCGCACGATGTGGTACTGGTGTATCAGGACATCGCGGAAGCCGGCGGAGTCGCTCCAGGTGACCTCCGGGTACCTTGCAGTTAGCGCGGGATCCAAGCGCTTGACCACTTCGCCAATCACCTCAAAACTGCGAATGATCCCGTCCTGCAGCAACTCCGAGCCGAGAAACGCGTCCCGCCCGGCATGTCACAAGCGAATATCTCACACCTGGAGACGCGAACGAATGCACCGCGCCAAGTCATCCTCGACTTGCTCAGCGACTATTTTTGCGTACCGCTCACGATCTGGTTCGATACTGTCGAAGACGACTCTTGGGCCATCAGCGAGCCCGGGTTGCTTCATATCAACTGTCAAATCACGCGAGACTAAAATGCCATCGGAAATATAGATTTCATCGGATACCAAAACTGGCTCATCTTTAACCAAGAAGGACAACGGACCGGAAATATACCAGCCACGCGCCGATTCTCGCGCTCGACCTTAATCCTTATTTTACCACTAATGGCCCACTCATGGGGTCGTGCTTCACTACGTAGACGACAAGATCGAAACAGGCACACGATGTCGCAGATCGCCATCCAGGCTGGCAACGAATTAGCAACCGGACAGTCCCTATTTTAAGCCGCCGCGGCCATTGTGGCGGACAGCCTGTCGCTGACCTCTCGTCGCGTCTACTACCGCACTTTCCGCGCCTGGTGTAGATTTGCAGATGGCCGTGATATCAGTACGGATGACGTGAGCTATCTTCACGTGCGCGAGTTCCTTAATGAAGCTTCTCTAGCGACGACAACGCGCCAGAACCGACTCAGCCACATGCGCAAGGTCCTGGAAGCTCTGACCGTTGCCGACAGAGAGCGCTACGAGCAACATTACCAGGCGGTCAAGTCCTTTCTCAAAGTTAGAACGACAGATGACGACCGGATGCGCCCTGGTCGGGTGAAACGCGCCCTGAAGCCCCACGAAGTCACGCGACTGCTCGATGTCTGGCGCAATGAGCGAAGCGTCAAAGGTGTACGCAAATTCGCCTGGATATTACAACATGAAAAATTTGACATTTACATCAATAATAGTTATTTTCCTATTATTGGGTGGTTTTCGACGTCCAGCATTGTACCTGAAGACGAGTCCTTCGCCTTAATGATTCAACTTGGCAGCGACAGCCATAGCGGCAACTGATGCTATGCCGCATCGTTTAGGTTTAAGCGTTTCCTTACTCACACAATACTCACACAATCAACTTCGGAAAGAAAACTCCTTATGACAGTAGCAGGATTCTGGCGCTCGCCTGTCGTCGCGTTTTTCTGGCGGCCTCTTGTACTAGTTGTTTTACTGATGGCTGGCAATGTACTCCATGCGCAAGATACGCCTACCCCTATAGCGACGCTCACCGCGGCCGAGCTGGACCGAGCCGCGCTGGTAGCGCTCTACAACTCCACCGGCGGCGGAAACTGGACGATTGCCACAAAGTGGTTAAGTGAGGATCCAATAGGCGAGTGGTTTGGGGTTAGCACGGATAGCAGCGGCCGCGTCACGCTACTGGAATTGGCGGACAACAATTTGCGCGGGACGATCCCGGCGGACCTCGGCAGCCTCAGCAGCCTTGTGCGACTTGACCTTGCGGAAAACAAATTGCGGGGGACGATCCCAGCGACATTGGGCAGCCTCAGCGAATTGAGGCATTTATATCTTGCCCGCAACGATTTGACGGGTTCGATTCCAGCGGCGCTGGGAAGCCTTAGCAACCTGCAACAGTTGGATCTTTTGCACAATGATTTGACCGGATCTATTCCAACTGCGCTGGGTAACTTAAGCGAGTTGCGGTACCTGGATCTTATAGGCAATGATCTGACGGGGTCGATACCGAACCAGTTGGGCAACCTCAGCAAGCTGACTAAACTGCTGCTGGGGACAAATCAATTGAGCGGGACGATCCCGCCAGTATTGAGCAGTCTCAGCAACCTGAGCATATTGCGTCTTGATTACAATGATTTGACCGGGTCTATCCCGGCGTCTCTGGTCGACATCGGTCATCTATTCTATCTGGGTCTTTCTGAAAACAATTTCAGCGGGTGCGAACCGGCCGGCTTAAGAGCGCTGGCCTCGCATCATGACCTAGCTGATCTCGGCTTGCCGCGTTGCAGCAGCGCTACGTCAACACCGATCGCAACAGTGAACTCGCTGACATTGACGAGCAATCAGCCGGGCGTCCTTCTAGTGACGTGGGATGCGCCCGCGGATACACCGGACGATTATCGCGTCGTTTGGGCAAAAACTGGCGAATCCTTCCCGCCTTATACGGGGAATGTCGGCAACGCCTATCCCACAAGTCCACCGTACTCGATAACTGGTTTGGAACATGGCGCGCGCTACAAAGTTAAGGTGCGCGCGCGTTACGCTGGCCGCGGCGCCGAGTGGGCGGATGTGGTCAAAGCCACGGTCATGGCGGCTCCCGCTGCAACCGACACGCCGCTGCCAACTGCAACCGACACAGCGATTCCAACAGCTACACCGATACCACCGACCAACACAGCGATTCCAACAGCTACACTAATACCTCCGACCAACACAGCGATTCCGACAGCTACATCAATACCTCCAAGCGACACACAGATTCCACCGACCAACACACAGATACCGGGGCTGGGAAGACCGCAAAATTTGACAGCCAGCGCGGATGCAAACGGTATTTCGCTTAATTGGGACGCGCCGGCCGGTCAAGTGGACGGCTACGAAATCCTGCGGCGCCGACCGCACTTGGGGGAGGATACCTTTCAGACCCTGGTAGCGGACACCGGCAGCAGCGCCACCACTTACACCGACAGCACTGCCACCGAATCCACGCGCTATAACTACCGCGTCAAGGCAATCCGCAACGGCGAGAAGAGCGCGCGGTCGGACCGTGCCCGGGTTGATCGTTAAGTCTAAAGATCCGGCGCGCGTCCGCTACGACCAAGGGGTTCTGGCGATTGGGCTGACACGATCGAAATCAATGTTGCGAACTCCGGCTGATTTATCCCACTTGCGTAAACAGCTAAACAGGTACCGGGATGGACGGGTCGACCCGGTACCTGCGCAACAACGCGATTCTGTCTAACGTATTCAACGCATCCGGTTGACCACGCCTTCCGCGCATGCATGCTCATTGGCCATGGTGCGGCGTTTCCAGCTGCGAAATGAATGCGGCAATCGACGCGCTTGGTGACAAATGGATGCACCGGTTCTGCGTACACCTCCGCGCGGCGCGATCTACCACGCTAAGACCGGTGGACATATGGCGACAAATGCGCAAGTGGCTTGGTTTGCCGAAAGCTGAACGAAAACGGCTCAGCACTGGTCGGCGCGAGTACACCTGGCGAATCACGGCCGGAAGCTATCAGACGCTAGCGCGCAACGCGGCGCGGCGCCTGGCTGTCCGCCAGATCGTGCGACAGTGGCGCACGGAAGTGGAAGCGATACCGTTCTGATGCGACATCTAAGGCAGGTTGACGAGGCAACAAGGAAAATCGCGTACACGCGAGGTATTTGCGCGTCGCTATTCAGTCATAGTAACGAGGCGAAAGCCGAGCATTAAAATGCAAAACGACGTTTGTGTCAAAGCCGCGATATAAGCTACCGCGACTGGGCCGGCATCATAAATCTGACGAATGGCAGCCGGCGTAGGCGACCTCACTCTGGTTCAAGAAAGCCGAGATATTCTCGAAGCTGAGATCCAGGCTGTCGAGTCCGTCGCGCTCGGTGTAGGCAGACCATTGGCGGTAGGTATTGGCATAGACGCGGCGAGATGATTCCGCCAGGGTGCGCTCAATCATCTGGGTCAGCACGCGGAACTTTACATCGCTCTGCTCGCTGCTGATGACCAAGGCGCCCTTGGCGGTTTTGAAAAGTGCTGACATGGCTGCATTTTCCCGCATATCAGTGACAGTAAATAAACCTTTTCGGACTAGATAGACGTAGACGATATGAACCAGGACATCTCCCCGCATACCGGTCATGAGCTAGCCCAGCAGACCACCTTCGACAGAACAGTGGCAATCGTGCTGGATACCCTGTCGCCCACCAGTCGACGTGTTTACGGCCGCACCTACCGCGCTTGGCGGCAGTTCGCAGCTGAGCATGGTTTTGCTGTGATGGAGCTGACCTTCGACAATATTCGGGCCTTTATCCATGAAGCGGATGTCGCCAAGACCACCCGGCAGAATCGCTTGTCGCACATGCGCAAGCTGCTGGAATTGCTGGCTATCGGAGATGGGGGCTATCGCCAGCATTACAACGCTGTGAAGTCATTTCTGAAGATTCAGGTCAATGATGGCGATAAAAGTCGCCTGGAACGGGTGAAGCGCGCGCTGAATCCGCACGAGGCGACTGCTTTGCTTGGCGTCTGGCGAAACGATACCAGCGATGTCGGCATGCGCAACGACGTCATGATCCGCCTGCTGGTCTACACGGGTTTGCGCCGCTCGGAGCTGGTCACCTTGCTCTGGACGGACATCAACTTTGCGGATATGACCATCACGGTGCGTCACGGCAAAGGCGATAAAGAACGTGTGGTGGCACTTGTCGATCCGAGTGAGGGAACGGTCAGGGCATTGCAGTCTCTGCGGAATGCGCAGGGTGGCAATTACACTTACGTCTTGCCCGCGATGACGCGCGGGCGCACGGCGACATGGGCTAGTGATATCCCAACGGTGGATCAGACGGTGATGCGAGTAGTCTCTCGAACCGCAAAACTGGCGGGCCTGGGGGATCTGGCCCCACATGACCTGCGTCGGACGCATATCACAGAGGGGCTGAATACGGGCGCGACAGTAGCGGATATGCAAGCACAAGCGGGTCATGTCAATGCGGCGACCACGCTGCGCTATGCCCAAGCGACCGAGGCGGTGCAGCGGCGTCATAGGATTAACTTTCGTTTCGCATGAACATTCATTGGCCTAGCGCGCTACTAGTACCGTCCCGCCCGCCGACATACTGCAAGCTCGCGATAACAGTGCCCAGCTGGCGGAGCACCACTACCGCCTGATCTACGAGTACAGTACACGGGCTGGGTACGCTGCCGAACATTAACACCTGGATGCGAATGGGCACCTGCACCGCACAGCAGGTGGCGCTCAGAAGCGATGTACGAAGCAATTCGTCAAAACCCGAGCACAAAAGGAGGTAAAAACGATGGATTTGGCGCCTGGCAACTGGCTCCTGAGTCCCGATGGAGAACTCATATACATATGGCATACACTCGCGGGTGGCGAGTCATTCGCAGATCACGCCGACACGGTCGATCGGATTATCCGGCCAGACGCCGATAAACACGCGCGCCTGCTACGCGCCTGCTTCACCGGTGATGATGAAGCGACCGGCTACCTACTCGTAGCCAGCAACCGAGTGACGCCAGACGGCTACACCATCATGCACATCGTTCCGCCACCGGCTGTGTGTTACTAAGCCGGAAAAGAACGGAAGGAAAAGCTCTTAGAGCCGTACCAAGCTCGTCCGAGCCTGTCATGTGCCTCTATCAAGGGAAGACCCTCGCAGACGACGCGCATCGCGATCACTGTGCGAGAGCAGCTAAACGCGTGCTACGACGTCAACAGGCTTGTGCTGCTGATGCGTCACACGCGCTACGCCCAATGCTGCTGCAGATGTCACAAGAAGAATTCGTACCCAGGAAGATAATAACGTGAGGCCGTGATCAAGGCGCTTTCAGGCGTTTTTTCATCTCCTTGATGGCAGATTGCGCAGAGCGGGCGCCCAACTGCTCTCCGAGTTCACGCGCTTCGCGGATCGCCTCATCGATTGCGGCTTCGTTGTCACAGTAGAAGACCAGCGCGCCGTACACAGTTGCCAGCGGTATGCGGTAGTGCTCAGCGGCCGCCTGCGGGCCATCGTTCAATGCTAGGTTTGCTACCAGATAGGCTTTGTAATGGGTCCCTGCGACTGTCGCATCCAGCGGGTCATCCCCTCGTAATTTAATGTGTTCTCGAATTTCTAGTACCATGGTGTTGCCTCAAATATAATTGACGTGGTTGTCTACATCATCCTGCACGGTCCCGGCGCCAGCTACGATCAACGCATGGTATTCCAGGATAGATGTCACGATTGTGCCGATCCCATGCTCTCCTTGCAGATGCTTACCAGCGATAAACACGCCAGCGTGTCCTTTGCCTTCTCTGTGCCGTGCCGTGATATGACGGGTGATCTTCTGATCGTGTGTCAGCAATGCATATCCGTTTTCGTGAGCATACTCAAGTAGCTCCGGGTCCGGCGTGCCTTCTGACATAACATGACGGACGCGCGTTATATCGATATCTCGACCGATTAACTGATCAATCACGGCAACTGCGATGTTTTCATCGGCCAGCAGCTTGAACGCGCTCACATTATATCATCCAAAGCAGTAGCCTTGACTTTCCGGCACGGATTAACGCTTATAGTACTAGGTCGCCACGAGTTTTTCGAGGACCGGCAGAGGGTGAAGAAAGGGAGCGGCGCCGCTTGGTATGGAAGCGATGATTATCGGACGTGGGCTTCAATCATCCGGTTCAGTTGCGATTTATTTGCCATTTGTGGCATCTGGGCACCCTGGATTTGGCCGATAGAAGAAAAGATATCGAGTGTTCCTGGCGTCGCCAGGTGGTGTGAATCGCCAGCCGTTAACCCTATAGAAAGCGTATAGCGTTCTGCGGGCAGTATACCCCCACGACTGTGGGGCCAAAGCCGGCCAAAGTCTAGTCTTCTACATCAATGAACTCACGCGCCATGCGCCGCTATACGCTCTTCTGCCGCCGCTGGCGACGCGCCAATGCCCAACTCGCTCGACTCGGCGCCGAAGCCCCAAGCTCCGTCGTCACACCCTATAACCCCATCACCGCAGACAAAATCTTGCATTATTTCCGCCACCTGCCAGACGACCAGATCAACCAAGCCCGCTGCCATTACTGGTATAGCGTCGATACGCCACGGCATGAGCTGCCGCCGCCCGACGATAACTGCATCGGCATCCACCTGGCCTTTCTCCTCGATTGCCCGCCAAACGTCGCCCATGGCATTGCCTTCCGTGTCGATTTCTATGAATTCGGCGCCTGGCTTCAGATAGACGCCAGCCAGCCGAACACCAAGAAATACGATATCCGCCGCTGATCGGTCTGAAATCTAGTGGGCACGTAAAAGACTTGCAAGATCAGGCGGGCCATGCGAATGCAGCAGCTACGCTGCGGTACACGCAAACTTCAGATGCCCACAAACGACGAGAGAAAGTAGAGTTGCCCATTGCTAGAAGTATGGAATTCACCTGCAAATACTGAGCGCCGGAACCGATAGTCCATCCCGGCACTCAGAAAGTGGTCAGTCGCTAGCAGGCCCCGTTGATCTTGCCCTTCACCTCAGTCCAGCCGCCCGCCGAGCCGTCATAGCGCGAGCGCACCCGCACTTTGTAGCAGACGTTCACATCCAGTCCGGTGACAGTGTAGGCATTGGCAACCGGGTACCCGTTCCCGCTTGAGTCGCGCCAGGACGGATAGTCTTCGCCATTCACCGCCCAGCTGATTCGGTAATCCACGGGTTTGTCAGTCGGCTCGGTCCAGCTCACATAAAATGCCCCGTTTGGATCTCCTTGCAGCCTCACCGACCGTATCTCCCGCGGTCCGATGTCAGACACCGGGGCGTCGGTGGCGGTCGGCGGAATCGCAGTGTTCGTTGGCGGAATCACAGTGTTCGTTGGCGGAATCACAGTGTTCGTTGGCGGTATCACAGTGTTCGTTGGCGGTATCGCAGTGTTCGTTGGCGGTATCGCAGTGTTCGTTGGCGGTATCGCAGTGTTCGTTGGCGGTATCGCAGTGCTCGTTGGTGGAATCGCAGTGTTCGTTGGCGGTATCGCAGTGCTCGTTGGTGGAATCGCAGTGTTCGTTGGCGGTATCGCTTCAAGCTGGGGCGCCGAAACTGCCGCCATCACATCTGCCCTGACCTCTTGCGCCCATGGTCCCGATCCCACATCAAAGCGAGCCCGCACCATCAACTTGTAGCGCGCTCCATCTTCCAGGCCAACGATCGTGTAGGACGACGCTTTCGGGAAGGCGTTGTAATCCAGATCGGTCCAGGAGCGGTAATCCTCGCCCACCTTCTCCCAACGCAGTCGATAGTCGCGCACAGTCTCGCCCGGCGCATCCCAGGAAACTGACAGCTCACCGGGCGCATGGCTGCTGACACGTACATTCCCTATTGCCCTGGGATCAACCTGTACGGGCGGAATCGCAGTGTTCGTTGGAGGAATCGCGGTGTTCGTCGGCGGGATCAGCGTATTTGTCGCTGTCGGCGTGATTGGCGTATTGCTCGGCGGAATCGCCGTATTCGTCGGTGCCACACCAACGCACAGGTACAAATTCAGATTGAACGCCTGCTGCCGTGCGGTGAATTCGCGCTCATCAGCATGAGCCGCCGCGCACATCGCCTGCGCCGCCGCTTCGCCCAAGGCCGTGACCACGTAGCCGTCCGCGCCAATCGCTTGCGTTGACGATCCCGCCGCCTCGCACTGATCGGAGTCGTAGACCGTGATCAAGCCGCTCAAGAAATTGCTCGGCGGGAAGAGCCAGTACGTTGTCGGTCCCACATTGACGCAGCCAGATCTTGGCGCGAGCGTCGGCGTAATTGTCCTTGTCGCTGTGTTCGTTGCGGATGGCAAGGCCGTGTCCGTTGCCGTCGCCGTAGATGTCTCCTCCACTGAATCGGAGTCCACAACGACGAATTGCTGCGGGTCATCAATGACGGATTGCTGCAAGGAAACCTGCAACTCTTCTGGCTTTTCATGCGCGCCGATGTCGCATCCGTCGCCCGCCGGACGCGCCGTCCCCGCTTGATCCTCCTCAGTACATACCGCCGCGTTGCCCGCATCAAGCGCCGGACTGCCCGCCTGCAAGGGATGATACGCCGGCGAACCCGACAAAGCGCCCAGATTGATCGCGCCGTCGCTGCTGCTCAGCGCCGGCGAGCAGCCGCCATCCTCGATGTAGTTGTTCACGTTCTCCGACAATGTCGCCGCGCAGTCACTTCCGCTGCTACCAGCGATGATGCTGTTGCGCAGCTTCACCGGCTCGCCATCGTTTCTCAAGCCATCGCCAGTGCTGGCATGAATCGTTGTGTTAGTGATGGTCATGTTGCCGCTCACATAGACGCCGCCAGCTCCATTCGAGCCAGTATTGCCGCTGAATGTGCTGTTCCTGACGCTCGCCTGGATATCGCCACTGTAGATCGCTCCGCCGGAGTGAGCCCGGTTTCCGGTGAAGCTGCTGCTCTCAATGGTCAAGAAACCATAAGCGCTGGTCAGCGCGCCACCCCAGAGCGTAGCGACATTTTCTTGCAGCGCGCTACGCCGAATCGTCAAGACGCCTTGGTTGTAGATCGCGCCGCCACTATCCGCCAGACCGTCCTTCAGCGTGATGTTCTCCAGCGTGAGATTGCCATTCCAATCGATGTAGAGAATCCGGCGCGCGTCATTCCCGCTGATCGAGTAGCCGGCGCCCTCGATCGTGATTAAAGATGTGATGGACGGCAGCGCCTCGCTCAAGACGATGTCGCGGGTGAGGGTGATCGTGTCGGCGCCGCTGCCCGCCGGGCAGCTACCGCTCGCGCGATCGGTATTCGCTGCTCTGATCTTGTCCGCCAAGGTACAGGCATCGTTCGTCGCTGTCGCCGTGGGACTTGCCGTATCCGTCGCCGTTGGAGTAGTGGTATCCGTCGCTGTCGCCGTATTCGTCGCCGCGGGACTTGGCGTTAAGCTCGGCGTCGCCGTCGAGGTGGCTGTCGCTGTCGAGGTAGGCGTATCGGTCGCAGTGCTGGATGCTGTCGGGCTGGCCGTCGCCGTGTTGGCAACCACTTGCGCCTGACCCTGCGACTGCTCTATGGGACCAACATTGACCGTCACTTCAGCAGAACTGCCCAGAACACCAATATCCCCGTCCACAGCATCGACACCATAAATATATGTGCCAGCGTCTGTCGCGCTTGTATCAACGAAATCCGTAGTCAGCGGGACGTCGCCCACACTAACGAAACTAATGACCGCCGTGAAGTCCGTCTCATTCAGGTGCGTCCGCTTGCGATTCACCGTGAAGCCGCGCACCGACTCCACTGGCTCATCCCAGGTCAGGGAAATCCCGTTATCCCCCTTGGACGCTTGCAGATTCCTCGGCGCATAATCCGAAACCGTCTCCGCTGTCGCCGTGGAACTTGGCGTTAAGCTCGGTGTCGCCGTTTCTGTGGCTGTCGCTGCCGACGTAGGCGTCTCGGTCGCAGTGCTGGATCCGGTTGGGCTGGCCGTCGCTGTGTTGGCAACCCCCTGCGACTGTGACCTTACCGGGCCTATGATCAGTGTCAGCGTGGAGGTTGTTCCCAACTTGTTGCCATCCGCGTTTATAGACTCCACTTTGTACACGTAGGTGCCGTCGCCGGTCGCGTCTCTATCGATATACGTTGTGGCAGCGGGACCGTCGCTGTCGTTGTAATCTGTGGACAAGGCGCTGAAGCTTGTCTCGTCCAGGTGCGTCCGCTGGCGCAGTAATTTGTAACCATTAATCCGCCCCGTCGGCGCGCTCCACGACAGCAATACCCCGCCCCGCCCCCGGCTCACGCTGAAGTTGCGCGGGTCGTAGTCGGCCGCCGCCGTCTCAGTCCCCTTCGCGTTCAGCCAAGATTCGGCGTACGAAGGCACTGACACGGTGATATCCGGGCTTCGAACCCACGAGCCAAACCCGCTGTAGCGCGAGCTTGCCGCATAAGTGTAGGTTCCTTCCGCTGCGCCATTTCGATCCAGGTAACTGAAGCCGCCCGGTCTTATTCCATCGTACCTTGTGGAATAGATCTGGTGATAAGTTCCATTGTCCATTCGCTGGTAGACTGCCTGGAATTGCGACGTGTCGCTGGCCGGCGCATCCCAGCTGATTCGCACGCCCTTCAGCGGGATGACTTCAACGCGCACATTGCGTGGCCAGGTGTCTGGCACCGATGTCGCCGTATTTGTCGGCGTTGGTGTAACGCTTGGCGTTGAGGTGATCGTCGGCGTCAACGTGTTAGTCGCCGTTGCGGCCACTTGCTGCGCCTGCGCTGCAGGTTCAACCGTCACAGTAACTTCGCTGGTAGTGCCCAGCGTTTCGCCATTGCTATCCAGGGACTCTACCTTATATCGGTACTCCCCCGCCGCCTTCGCCAAGAGGTCCGTGTAGCTAGTGGGGATGTTGCCTGGCATGTCCGAGTATAGCGAAAACACCGCGGTGAAGTCGGTTTCGTCCAGGTATACACGCCGGCGCAAGACTTTATATCCATTTACGGCCGGAACCGGCGCATCCCAACTTAGCGTGACGCCATTGGCGGCCGCAACCGCCGCCAGATTCGTGGGTCTATAGTCCGGCGTCGCCGTCGCCGTTGGCGTATCGGATGCTGTTGGCGTATCGGACGGTGTAAAGGTGGCCGTTGACGTGAGTGTCGAGGTGGCGACATCGTCGTTGCTGACGGTCAGCTGGAGAGGGTGGGAAGCGACGGAATAGCTGCTGTCTTGCCGCAGCGACTTCACCGCGTAAATGTATTCACCGGCCGATGTCCCGCCGCTATCGAGAAAGCTGGTGTCCGGCTGCTCGCCCTCGTCGGCGGTTACGGCGCCGATTGGCTGCAACTCGGTTTCCAGCAGATCCGCCCGGCGGCGCAGAATCTGATAACCGCGCACAGCCGTCGACGGCGCGTCCCATTCCAAGGTGATGCCCCGATAGCTCGTGGCGCGCTTGCGCAGATTGCGAACCACATCGTCAGGCAATTCAGTCGCCGTGGCCGTCGCCGTCGGCGTTACCAGATCGGCGCTATCGACTTCTACTGTGATAACGTCAGACCGCCCACCTTCCTCATTGGAGCCAATATGAATGTTTTCAACATAATAGTGGTATGTGCCCGTCTCAACTTCCATTCTATCGAAGTAGGAACGGCCGTCATTATCCCCGGCCGGAAAGACCATATTCACCACGACAAAATCCGTCTGACTGTCATGTCTCCGATACAGGCCGAATCCATCCGGCGGATCGTCCGGCGCGTCCCATACGAGTTGAATGCCATCCCATTTGGCGCTTCCTTGCACATTCATGGGCACATTTTGAACCAAGTGATCAGTCGCGTTCGCCGTTGGGCTCTGGGTTGCTGTCGGCGTCGGCGTGTCAGCGGCTTGCTGCTGGCTGCTGGTTAGAGGCGCCTCTGCATACTCCACCGCGCCGCTATCGCAGCGTGAGCCGGCGGGTTGCGGGCGGGCATTGCCCAACTGGTCCGTGCCCGGGCAATGGGCGGCAACGCCGGCGCCGATCGCCGGGCTGTCGGCTTGCAAGGGGAAATAAGCCGGTGCCCCGGCCGGCGCAACAACGGCGTCCACTCGCGGATCCTGTCGCACGTTATTATTGCCGTGAGGGGCGCAAGCACTGTGTCGGCTCAGATTTCCGTGTTGCCGCCCTACAGGAGAACATGACTGAGTGCCTGATCTCGTCTCGGCAAAGATGCTGTTGTAGACATTTATGGGGGAAATGGACAATCCCATAATAGCGGTGGTTCCATAACCGGGCGCGTTCAGTTGATTGTCAACGAAAGTGGAATTCTTGATCCAACTGACCAAGGTGCGCGATGCAAAACTGTTCATCGCGGCATAGTAGCCGAAGTAGACTGCATTGCCTTGAGCACTCGCGAGGTTCTGGTAGAAGGTGCTATTCTCTACCTGCAAGCCGATTGGGGACGTCCCCTCGTAGGAGCGGAAAATTGCGCCGCCGTGCTCTGAAGCGTGATTATCCTTGAAGGAACTGGTCCTGACCACCAGGCCCATGGACCGGCTGCCGATCGCCCCGCCATGTCTCGCGCGGTTGCCGTCAAAGCGGGATCCGGCAATCGTCAAAATCGACGCATTCTGACTATGTTTGTCTATGCTGATTGCG
Organism: Phototrophicaceae bacterium; assembly: GCA_965262005.1. Taxonomy (GTDB): domain Bacteria; phylum Chloroflexota; class Anaerolineae; order Aggregatilineales; family Phototrophicaceae; genus UBA6055. The sequence continues at coordinate 48,793 of CBDHEJ010000001.1, forward strand.
CCGCCAAGCCCGGTTTCGATCACCCTACTGTCGGGCTCCGCCGTGTTGTTTCTAAAATAGCTGTTGCTGATGGTCGAGTTGCCGATTGGATAAGACAGGCGGATGGCGCCGCCGCTCCCGTTCGGCGAGCTATTCTCGCCGAAAGTGGAATTACTGATGCTTATACGGCTGCCGGTGGAAAATATGGCGCCCCCGTCTCTCCGCGACTGGTCAACCGCGTTGCGCAAGAAGGTGCTCCTGGTGATAGTCAATGGTCGGCTCGACCAAATGGCGCCGCCGTCCTTTAACCAGGTTGCATTCTCGACAAATGAGCTGTCCGAAATCGAAATGCTGCCGCCATCTACGAAAATCGCGCCGCCTTCCCTTACGGCATAGTTGCCGATAAACGAGCTGTCTTTGACGATCAGGGTGCCGGAACTGTAAATGGCCCCACCTTCAAACGCCCTGTTGGCGTAGAAAACACTCTTGTCAATGTGCAAATGGCCGGCATTGCGAATCGCGCCGCCTTCACGACGGGCTGTCCCGTGAGCCCTATTCTCATACCTGGCTTCAGCTAAAACCGCGCCGACGATGGTTAGCCGGCCAGTTGTGGTCACTTTGAAAATGCGCCGCTGGGGACGCACTGTTCTAATGTACGTGCCGTTTCTGATGCGGTAACCGTTGCCACGAATAGTGATGTCCGAGGTGATCTCCAGACCCTCAGGCAATGGATATTTAACGGAGCCGCATACTAAACTCCCGGGCGAGCTGCACGACAGAGGGGTAATCTGGGTGGCTGTCATATCCACGGTGGGTTCCACCGTCGCGGTGGGTGTCGCGCTGGGTTCCAGCGTATAATAGGGGGTCGGCCCTTCAGTGGGTCGCGGCGTGGAGGTGGGTTCATATATCGTGAAGTAGCGATTCAATTCGACATTGTCGGTCAGCACGATTGTATCCGCGCCGCTGCCTGCTGGGCAGTTGCCCCTGGCCGTGTCGAGGTTGGCCGCCGTTATCGCGTCTATGAGGTTGCATTCCGCGTTGACCGTGATGGTCGCTGCACGAACCCCCGGACCCGGTCTAACAAATAAGAATGATGCAAAAATGAATACATATAAGGTGTAACGCAACCTTCCACGCGAGGAGGCTAAAGTCACGACGGACTTCCCTTCATTAATGTGAACATAGTCTGAGCAATCAGCCCTTCAGCCCGCTCATCGAAATGCCGCGCACAAAGTATTGCTGCAAAAAAATAAAGATCAACATTGGCGGCAGTGTAGCCAAAACCGAGCCCGCCATCACCATGCCGTATTGCACGGACGTCGGACTGCCGGTGATGCTTCCCATGACCGTCGCTAGCCCAACCGGCAAGGTTCGAGTTGCGTCACTGTTGGAGACGATGAAAGGCCAAACGAAATTATTCCAGCTTGTCATGAAGGTCAGAATGGCTACCGTGGTCAGAGCTGGGACGGACAAGGGCACAACGATTCGAAGTAGTATCTGCAACTCATTCGCGCCATCAATCCGCGCTGAATCAAGCATCTCGAAAGGCACTGATTGGAAAAACTGCACTAGCAGATACAAGCCAAAGGCGTTCGCCGCCACCGGCATAATCAAACTCATGTACGTATCAACCACACCTAGTTTCGCTAAGACAATAAACAGCGGGATCATGGTGGCTTCGACCGGGATGAGCATGGTTGCCAGGATGCCTAGAAAGAGAAATCCCCGTCCGCGAAAACGATAAAATGCCAAGGGAAAGGCCGCCAATACATATAGTACAACCGCGATTATCGTCGTCAGCAGCGCCACATTAAAGCTGTTGAGTCCCCATTCCAATAGTGGGTACGCTTCCCATACCCGCGTGTAGTTGTCAAAGGTCGTATCCGGCGAAACCCACTCAATCGGAACCTGTCGCACTTGCCTCTCGGGTTTTACCGATGTAGAGAACATCCATAATAGGGGTACCAGCCACAGCAGCGTAATCACAATCAGCAAAGGATAGCCAACAAGCGCTTTTTGGTTAAGCCGGCCGCCGGTCTTGATGGACTGCGGCACGATGCTGATCCGCCCCAAAAGATCCGTGATGTGAAACAGGCTGTTCAGAAACACGGATACCAAACGCTGATAAACTGTGCTAATCGGTTTGAACAGTCGTCTGAAATCTAAGCGCGGTTTGGTCTGTCTTTTGTTCTGCTTGACGGCAAAGTCCAATGCGCCGAAGGCGTAGAGCTGCATCACGGTAAGAAGAAATGTAATCAGGAATAGAATGAGGCCGATGGCGGCAGCTTCTCCCTGACGGAAGTTGATCCAACCGACCGAATACAGATGCTGTACCAAGGTATAGGTACTGCCGATCGGTCCACCCTGTGTCATGACCAATACCTGGCCAAAGACGCGCATCGACGATATTACGGACAGTGGAATCACAAAAATATGAATCAGACGCAGGCTCGGAACCGTGATGAAGAGAAAACGCTGCAAAGCGGTCGCTCCGTCGACCTTGGAAGCTTCGTACAAGTCCTCCGGGATTTCCTGCAAGCCAGCCAGGTAGATGATGGTGTTCGTGCCGATTTGCCACCACACGGTCGTAATCGCAACAGCGATCAATGCCACATGCGGGCTTGTTAACCATGAGACCGGCTCAATGTTGATCTCGCCGAGATAATAATTCGCCAAACCGAAGTTCTTGTCGTAAATCCAGCGCCAAAGTATGCCGACAATCGTGACCATCACGGCATAGGGCAAGAAGATGACAGTCCGCGCTACCACCCGTCCGCGCAATTTCTCGTTAAACAGAACGGCAAAAAGCAAACCGCCGACAACCATCGGGATTACGGTCAGAAGGGTGAATACCAGCGTATTGTAAACCGCCCGCCAAAACATCCGGTCGCCGGAAATGTAATTGAAGTTCTCTAATCCAACCCAATTGGGTGTTCCGAGAATTTCCCAGTCGGTGAAGCTGATGACGAAACCCGACAAGGCGGGCAAAAATAGGAACAAGAAAAAGACAAGCAGGTAAGGCGACATGAAGAGGAAGGGGCGCAACGCAACTATGGCGGCATCCCAGCGCGTGATTCGGACTGTGTCTTGAGGATCAGTTGCGTTGCCCACGTCTGTCAACGCGCTACCCTTCATTGACCGGACGCAGCCACTCGCTTGGCAATACGAGGTTCTCTTGCGCGATGTCCAGGTTCACAACGGTCTCATCGCCGTCAGGGAAGATCAGAATGGTACCGCTAATGCGGATAGATAGCGCTTCGCCGGCTTGAATGGCTTCAACGACAGGTTGCTGCTTTTCGCTAATGTTTTTCATCAGTAGCAAACTCTGCAATTCAATCGTCTGCGAACCATTTGCCTGCAAGCGTCCGATTTGGAAGTCGGTGGAGGCTAAGTCCGTCCAGAAGACATCATTGATATCCAGTTTGAAGCGAGGAAAGCGCACATCCAACCGCTCGCCACTCGCGTTCAGAAATGTGGTTGATGACATAATCGTTAGCGCGACCGGATTTCTGACAGAGGGATTGAATCGGGCTTCGTTGACATGAAAATCGGTAAACGTCAGCAGATCGCTGTCAGCTTGAATCTGTGCTACAGATTCAGTTTTCGCCGCCTCATGCTTGTCAGCGCTAAAAAATGTCGTCAATAGATTGCATCCCGTCATGAAGGCAATGAATAAACTGCAAATAACAGACCGAGTTATCATAATGGTTTATCTGAGAAGGTAAGTAATGATAGGACCCGGTGCCGAGTCCTATCATTTCAATCTACGATCTAGCGGTCAAGTACAGCCTGGATGCCGTCCTGCATCTCGGCAAGGGCGTCAGAAGCGGAAACGGCGCCCAGCATGACCGATTGCCAGCCGATCACGAGAGGTGTCTGTACGTTTTCGGCGAAGATTTCGGTGCTGACAGTAATCGGCGGCGTGTAGTGGATGAAGGCCAGCGAATCGACGAAGGCTTTCTGGTATTGATAGATATCACTGCCAGTGAAGGTTTCATCGGCACGCGCCGCCGCGCTGGCGGGGACTTGACCCGACAGACCCCAGAGGGCGCCGTTGTCGCTCATCCATTTGGCGAACTTCATCGCAGCGACCTGGCTGTCGTTGTCGTCCTGCACCGAGAAGCCGAAGTAATGCGAGCTCGCCCAGACGCCCGGCTCGTCAAAGAGGGTCGGCACTGGCGCCGTGCGGAAGTTCAAGCCAGCGTCAACGAAGCCCGTGATCCACCAAGGACCTTGGAAGGTAATGGCGACGCTGCCGGTCAGGAAGTCAGTATCCGGGTCGGACTGGCCCTCTGGCGCGACGCCGTGTACATTAACCAGGTCGCGCAAGAATTCCAGCGCTTCTGCCGCTTCAGCATTGTCGATGGTGATGGTGCTCAGGTCATCGCTGATGAAGGAGCCGCCGTTTTGGAAGATGAGACCCCACCACAAGCGGAAGGTCATTACGTTAACCGCCGGTGCGGAAACGCCGTATTGGTCAATCGTGCCATCGCCATCGCTGTCCACCGTGAGCGCCTCTGCCCAAGACAGTAATTCTTCGGCGTTGCTCGGCGGGCTGTCCGGGTCGAGCCCAGCCGCTTCGACAGCATCGACATTGTAGTACATGCCGATCGGGTGGATATCGATGGGGAAGCCATAGAGATTGCCGTCACGCGTGGACATATCCACAATGACATCGGAGAACCCGCTCATATCGACGCCGACTTCTTCGACAAGCATGTCAATCGGCGCGGCAACGCCTCGATCGGCATACTGCGGCATTTCGTTGATGTGATAGATGACTACATCCGGAGGATCGCCAGCGGCGACCGAAGCCACCCAGCGGTCATAGAACACATCCCAGTGGAAAACATTCAACTGAACAAAGATGCCATCTTCGTTCGTTTCGTTGTAGGTGTTGACCATACCTTCAAGAAACACACCATCGGGACCGGTCAACCCGTGCCAAAAGTCAATCGTCATCATGTCATCTTGGGCAGAGACAGGGACGATTGTCAAAATGGCTACGATGAACAAGACTAAAAGCGTGCGCAGACTCATGTTGGACTCCTCTATTAATTATTCACTTTGCGATAAGGTGTATCTGGAGGCGTCATCATTTCCGACACCTTTTACTCATTATTGAGTACCTTTAATTGTGCTCGCAGATGCGCCGGAATGTCTTGCGGCTTGTGCCAGCCTTGTGCCGAAACATGACACAAATGGTCAGCAGTACCGTGCTAAAATATGTTCGAGAATCGTAGCAACAAGGGGCTTGCCGCTGATGGCGGACGCGATTTCACCGGATATTCCGGAAGATTACCTGAAACATGTCAAGGAGATATTGAATCATCTATACGATTATCCTTACCTGCAAAACCACAATTGGGCGCGCCCTTTTCTGGATGAGGGTTTGTCGATGTCGCAGGCCGGTCAACAACTCCGCCGCAGGTTTATTGACGCCATTGAGTCGCTTAACCCCGATCGTGTGATGTTCTTTCGCGAACCCGAAACTCGCCTTTACAGCTTGCTTTACTTCTACTACGTTGAAGGCTTCAGCATCTCCGAATTGATGGACGATCTGAGCTTGTCACGCCGCCAAATCTACCGCGACCTGAAACGTGGCCAACTTACGATTGCCAAATTGCTCTACACACAAAACGAAATGTCAGCCATCACGACCGAGGTTGAACTGTCCATGTCAGATGTGACCTCGATAGAACAAGAGTTTTCGCAGTTGCAATACAGTTTCCACCCGGTCGATATGTGTCAATTGGTGCAAGATGCGATTAGCTCGGTAAGGCCTCTATGCCAGCAAAAGAACATTGACTTTCAATTATCTATCCCGTCTCGCAGCATTCCATTCTCGACCGACAAAGCCATTGCCGAACAGATATTGGTCAGTATCCTCAGCCAGATTATCGCGCATCTCGCCCCGGCCACCATCGAGCTTTCGATTGGTGAGACAAAGGATGCGACCGCCATCACGCTCGCATATCCGTTAACTTCTTCCCAAGAAATCGAGTTTTCGACTCTCTCCCAGCTGATTAGGCAGTTGGATTGGTCGGTGCAGTATTCGACACAGGATGATCGGCAAATTGTATCAATTGTGCTGCAAGCCAGCGCCGGTACCATCATGGTCATTGATGACAATCAGGCGCTTTTGCAGCTTTTGCAGCGCTATCTGAGCAATCATCGCTGTCAGGTCTTAACCGTGCCGAATGGCGTAAAGGGCTGGGAGCTGCTGCAAACGACCATCCCAGATGCCCTCATTATGGATGTTATGATGCCGGAATTGGATGGCTGGGAACTGCTGCAGCGAATCCGCTCGAACCCCGTCACGCAAGATATCCCGGTCATCGTATGTACCGTATTCAATAACTCCGAATTGGCTTATGCACTTGGCGCCACCTATTTTCTGCACAAACCTGTCGATCAGGGCATGATCTCGCATGTGCTCAAGAGAATTGGGGTGATTTAAGTTCCCCGTGCGGTCTGACGAGATTGGTAGCGATATGCTGTATCATCGAGAGCATTGCGGTGACGGATACCGTGCCTGGGTAAGCGATCGAGATTTGGCAAGGCTGCTCCATCGGTTCCAGATTTTTAGCCAAAAGATTATGGGCGGTAATGAGAATAATCGGGATATCGCGCCATTCAAGGTTTTCGCGCACACGTCCCAAGAATTGCAATCCATTATCTTGCCCGATATACAAATCCAACAAGATCACATCCGGCCGTTTCTGAGTTAAGCGCCTCAAGCCTTCGTCGCTGGTAAAAGCTCGCGCAATAGACAGTTCCGGTTTAGCGCCGCGCAAGATTCGTTCAATCATCTGGACAAAGCCGCGATTGTCGTCGATCATCAGCACATGATTCAGGTCCTCGATTTTTTCCAGTTCGTACAATAGTTTTTCTGATGTCACCGGCTTTATCAGGGTTGACATCACTAGTTGGTCATCCAAGACAGAGGCATGCGGCAAAACGTACTCGATAATCGGCCATGGGATGTTATCCATCGGCTGGGCGAATTGCCGGTTCATGATGACAAGCTCGTCGTATCCTGATAGGCCAGAAATCTCCGATTGATGAAGGGGTACAACATCAAATCCGGCTAAGTGATTTTGCAACACATTCACTATATGCTGATTCTCTTCCACAATTGCTACACGGGGCCTGCGATGCTGCTCTTTTGATATCGGGGCAGTGGATATGGCTGGGGTGGCGACGATATTGGCGACGGGCAGGGTAAACGAAAACGTAGAACCCTGACCGAGTTCACTGTTGACCCAGATGATACCGCCGTGCGCTTCGGCGAATTTTTTGCAAATCGCCAGCCCCAGCCCAGCGCCGCCCTGTCCGCGGCTGAGTTTGTAATCGACTTGATAATAGGCGTCAAATATGCGCTCCAGATCTGCTTGCGCAACCCCGATCCCGGTATCGGCAACATAAAACACAATCTGCTGTTGATTGTGTTCTACCGAAATGTGGATTGTGCCCTGCGACGTATATTTCCTTGCGTTGTTCAACAGGTTTAGTAGCACCTGCCGGATGCGCACCTGATCAATTAAGACGACTGGCAATTCCGTCGGGTAATCCATGTCAAACTCAGCTGGATGGTTGTTTAGCAGATCAATGCTGGATAGGCGAAACTCCTCAAGGAAACGAAACAGGTCGGTCGGCTCAAGCTGGAGCGTAAATTCTGTCTGTTCAATATGCGACAGATCAAGAATGTCATCAACCAGTTCCAGCAAATAGCGACTATTTTGGTAAATTTGAGAAATATCACGGCGCAGGGTCACTGGCAGAACCATCTCGGTATACACTTCGGGCGAGAGGTGAATCACTTCGCTGAATCCCATAATAATATTCAGCGGCGTGCGCAATTCGTGGCTGATATTGGCGGCAAACCGTTCTTTGAGCTGCCGCGCCTCGACCGCCTGTTGTCGCGCTTCGATCAGCTCCTGCTGGATTCGTTGCTGCAAGTTGTAGGCATTTTTTAAGGACCCCACAGTTTTTTTCAATTCAGCCCGATGTTGCTGCGTCTCGCGTAACAACTGTTCCATTCGTTCATTCATCGAACTGTACCAATGCAAGGCGGTGTAAAGCCTGTCGACAATAACCTGCGCGACAACGATAGCGAGGGTAATCGCAAAGAAGGCTTCCACCGGATAGTCGCGAAAACCGGTGTAGGACATGTATCCCATAGCGGCGAACATCATAATCGAGAGTGCCGTCCCCAGGCGCGAGTGTATCAATATTGCAACAAAAGTGAGCAGGATCGCAAAAAACGGAAGCCATTGGGTTGTCATGGCCAAGCAGGCGATAAACAAACTCAGATATAAGACAATAATGAACAGTTTGCTGGCCAGCGCGGACGAAGCTTGCGACAGCCACTTGGTCATGACTATGCTTACGATGACAATCAGCCACAGCAACAGCAAATGGGGGGAAATCGGTTTGTGATTCACCGCAAACCACAAGGCGATGACTGACGAGGTGGCAAAGGTCGTTAATATCGGAGACAAGACGTTCTGACTGTCGTCGATTAAACTATCGTTCACTATCACTGTGCTTACCCTCGCAAAAATACGATGTTACAGTGTCGGGCGAAAACCAATTTTCTGGCGCTCAACGCTGGCCTGCCTGATTGGGCCAGCACAATCTATTATGACTTTTGACTTACTCAAATTGTATGTTATCTGTCAAATATGCCTCTTTGTTCCGCGTTTCCACGTGAGGTCATCCTGCACTGACACAACAGAATTCCCTCTAAGACGCAGCGCCTGATAAAACAGCACAAGTATCGCTTGGAAGTGGTTTCAACGAGATTACGTATGGAGTTGGTTTTGCCTGATCAAGCCATTGAACAAATGTGTTCTCGACATGAGAACGAGGTACAAAGAATTCCGCGTGGGCCGGTGACAATTTGCCGGTGAGGCGAGAGATCAACAGCGCGTGTGTGGATTTACCCGGATCCGCTGTTCAATTCCATACCCAGCACTACATATCTGCCGGTTGCCCGACAGACGTAGGGGTACGGCTATGTACGTAGATGCCCAGAACCTGACTCGTTAGAACGCAATCCGGTCGCGGCGGGACTTGGCATCGGAAGGCTGGGCATAGCGCAGCGTGGTCGAGGCATTGGCATGACCGGCTTGCGCTTGCATATCCTGCAGGGGCGCCCCGTTATCCAGCGCCAAGGTGATATGCGTGCGCCGCAGATCATGAGCAGACAGGTGCCCAATACCGGCGCGCCCACTGCTGAGGCTGAGCAAGCGCACAATGGTCTGCGCGCTCATCGGCACATCGGTAGCAAAGCGCGGGCTGCGCCCGGCGCTCATGCCGGGGAAAACACATTCATATTGCCCGTCTTGTACCCCACGCAAAGAGATCAGTGCCCGCTGGGTGGCTTCGGTGGCATCGGCGATGGCGGCGATGCGCTGCTTGTCGCCCTTGCCATGCCGGACAGTCACGGTATGCGCCTCCAGGTCGATATCGTCCCAGCGCAGCATGACGACCTCCGCCCGGCGCAGCCCCGTGTAAATCAGCAGGCGCAGCAGCGCATGATTCCGTATCCCCACCGCTCGGCCATCGTCCGCCCAGACATCCAGCAGTTGCCCGACTTCCGTCCGGTTCAGCGCTCTTTGGCTGCGCTGTCGGCCGCGCTCGGCATCCATCCGCTTCACTTTGACGAACTTGAGCACGCGCCGCCGCTGTTTGCCATACCATTCTGCATCCCCATCGGCTTCTTCCAGCCAATCGAGCAAGCGCAGCATATGCGTTTTCCAGGACTGGCGCGTGGCGTAGGCGACCTCGCTCTGGTTCAAGAAGGCCGAGATATTCTCGAAGCTGAGATCCAGGCTGTCGAGTCCGTTGCGATCGGTGTAGGCGGACCATTGGCGGTAGGTATTGGCATAGACGCGGCGCGATGATTCCGCCAGGCTGCGCTCGATCATCTGGGTCAGCACCCGGAAATGTTCTTCGCTCTTATCGCTGCTGATGACCAGGGCGCCCCTGGCGGTTCTGAAAAGCGCTGACATGGCCGTATTATCCTCATATCAGTGACAGTAAATCCTTATTTACATACCATTCTAGTAAATCCGAACATTATCGGCAAATCCGCCTCTTTCCGCTAGCGACAGGCAGCCGCCGATGAGGGTCACCTCGCGCGTGAAGCATTAGAGGACATCCGCCGGCCATTCCCTCTCTCGTTAAAACTTTTTAGCCAGTACAAGAGCAGATGGGAGGCGGGAATGAATCGGAGAGCGAGCACACCGAATGGGATCAATTACCGGAAAATTATAGGGGTTGAGCGCGAGGTCACCAAGAACGGGAATGCGGTGTGGACGTGTCATTTCGAAAAGGGCGGCCAGACGTGGGTTTTCGCGAGCGATAAGGCTCAACGCCGTCGCTACTCACATGCGAGGCCAAAGAATCGATTGGGATTGTCGAAAAGCCACTGTCCAGCAATAGACTGCGCTTCCTCTTCGCCTAACCATCCCTTTTCCACAAGATTGGAAAGAGCCGCGGCGATGACGTGCCTGGCGATTTTGAGATGCGCAATGGCACGTTCCGGTAGGTCACTATAGTCGCCGCCAAAGGCATGGATTTTAGAATGTGGCACGGTCATGACAGCGCGCTCAAGCAATCGCTGCGCATAGAGCGGGTCAATGATATACAACCAGGTCAGGTTAAGAGAGACATTGGGATAGTTCTTCATGACAAACAGAATATCACCCATATAGGGCCAATTGCCATGAAACAGGTCGAATTTCACATCGCGATGCAATTCAAGCACGGGCGTAAACAGGGCGACATTGGCTTTATCAACTCGATTGAATGAACCCGCCATGTGTCCGGTGTGGATCTGCACGGGGTAGTCTAACTCGCGCGCAAAGCGCATGTACTGATGGAAGAGGAAGTCATCGAGCGGTTTGGCTTCAGGCCATCCCAAGACCGCGTTGGCATTATTCAGCAAGCGATTGAAGATCCGTTCGGCATCGCTTTTGGCGACGACATCGTATGCCAGCGTCCTGTTGTATGCGCATTGGTCCTTGAGCGCGAGCGCGTCCCGTTCTTTCGCTCGTCGCAGGATGTCGAAGACCGCCTCGGTAAACTCATCAAGCGATGTGATCGTCCGATTCGCCCACTCGGAAACCTGTTGAATACCCCGCCAATCGCGCGCGGTATGTTCATGATGTTGCAGCACATGGAACAAGGGGAGGGGAACGACCGGGCGCCACCCCGCTTCGAATACCTGTTCCCCGCGCAGGAAGGCGCCAAAGTCGCCGGGCGGCCAGCCCAGCGCATCCGTTATGACGCAACGGATGTTTGCATCGTCCATCATTTGACGGTAGTAGGCCGGGTCGCGCGCCGCCAGTTTTTCCCCGATGCGCTCGAGAGCGGCCAAAGACATCGAGTGCTCGCCATAGACGTCGCGCATAACGAGTTTGGTGACTCGCGCATAAGCTGTATGCTGACATTGTCCCCAATATTCTTCAAAAAGGGGCCATTTGTCGCTTGTTGCAATGGTCACGTCGCTGAGGAATGCCAGCTGTTGCTCATTCAAACCTGCGGAGAGCAAGTCGTTAGAAAAATAACCCGCTATCAGCGCCGCGATCGGCTCCGAGAAGCCCGCAAGGTAATCGGGCCCCATCATATGCTCGTGGCAGTCAATGACAGGAAGACCGTCGATATAGGTCAGCAGGCGGTCAAAGAGCAGGTTTCGTTGCTTCAACATCGTTTTGATTCCTCTATATGCCACTCAATGCGCCGGCGGCAATACCTTTGACGAATTGGCGTTGAAAGATGATATAGACAATGACAACCGGGATGAAAGAAATGGTCGCGCCCGCCATTAGCAAGCCGAAATCCGCCCCGTAACGTCCCATGAATACACTAAGCCCCTGTGGCAGTGTGCGGGAAGAAGCTTTATGGATCAGCACAACGGGCAGCAGAAACTGGTTCCAGACCCAGACTATGTTGAATATCATCACGGATAACAACGCCGGGCGGCTCAAGGGCATGACGATGAAGCGCAATATGCCCCAATTGCTGCAGCCATCAATGCGGCCGGCGTCCAGTATTTCTCTGGGCAGCTCGTGTATAAAACCGCGCAGGAGCAAGATGGCAAAGGGCAAACCCACCGCGGTTTGCGGCAGTATGAGCGCCCATAGATTGTTCACCAATTTCAGGCTCACCATTTGATAGAAGATCGGAATAACCAGGATACCCAGTGGCACTGTCATCCCAATGAGAAAAAAGGTGAACAGGACATTCTTACCCCTGAACCTGAACATGGCGAAGGCGTAAGCTGCCAATAGCGATAATGCCACCACGCCCAGAGCAGTTGGGATGACGACCAAAATGCTGTTGACAAAATAGGCGCCGAAATTCCCTTCACTCCAGGCGTCGGCATAATTTGACCACTGGTAAACTTCCGGCAATCCTAATGGATTCCGGATGATTTGACCGCGATCTTTTAGCGATGTTGCGATCACCCAGACAAGCGGGAAGAGTACGATCAGCGATAAGAAGCCGGCGATAGCCGTGTATGTCATCGATTGGATGACGGTCGTTTTCCGCCTTGAGCGACTGACTGTTCGTTTCATAATGACTTCGGCTGGCTCTTAATCCGTATCTTTGTAAACGCCACGCAGCACCAGGAAAAGCACAGAAAAGCCGACGATGACCAAACCCATAGCGATGGCCACCGTCGCGCCGTATCCCACCTTGCGCAGCGTGAACGCGCTTTCCAGCATGTACACCGGGACAACCATGGACGCGTCGCCCGGTCCGCCACGCGTCAGTACATAGACCATATCGAAGACTTGAAAAGAACTGATCGCTGTCACAAGGATGATGGTGGTCAATGCGCCGCGAATCGAGGGCAGCAGGATATGGCGGAACTGCTGTCGCCAATTGGCGCCATCCACTTTGGCCGCATCAAAGAGGACTTCATCAACGGCATCAATGCCGGCGATAAAGATGATCATGGTAAATCCATAATGCACCCAACTCCAGGCGATGAAGAGCGCGGGCAGTACCAGATCGCTATCGCCCAGCCAACCTTGCGTTAGCTGTCCCAGCCCGACTGTGCTGAGGAAGACATTGATCGCGCCATATGAGGGATTGTAGATCCACTGCCAAATCAAGGCGACAGTCACCGAAGAAAAGACCTGCGGCATAAAGAAGATCGTTCGGAAGAAGATGCTGCCGTACATCGAACTGCGCGACAAAAGGATCGCCAGTAGCAGCCCAAAAAGAACCGGCACGATAATCGCCGCGATCATCCATGAGAAATTATGCGACAGCGCCTCCCAGAATCGCTCGTCAACCAGGAGCTTTTGATAATGTCGCAAACCAACGAACTTGCGCTCCAGGATGCCGTCCCATTTGTACAGGCTTAGCTCAAGCAATTTGACTAGTGGATAGATGAAAAACCCGACATACACGATTAACGCGGGTACGATGAAAATGACCGGCGAGAAGTTCCCTCGCCAAGGCACAATCGCCGTTAGCGCGAGCAAACTACGTTCTCCCGTGGATTTACATGCTTTAGGCATGTGACTGTCGCATCAACCGTAGATAGTGGTGGTGGATGTAAATGGGCGGATCAGGTGACAGACCCGCCCATCAAAGGGTGTTCGGCCTATTCGCCCGACAAACACTCTTCTTCGTAGACTTTCTGGTTGGTGGCGATAAGTTCTTCGGGCGTGATGTCCCCGCCAACGAGTTCCTGCAAGGTCCGCCAGGTTGCGAGGTTGAGCGCGCTGCAGGTCACACCGATGTTGTAGCCGAATCCAGTATAGCTGTTGGCATTCGCTACGTCGGCTAGCAGCGGTGTAGACGGTGGTGGCATCTCGTCAAACTGATAGGCAGTGATATGACCAGCGTCCCAGAACTTCGTTTGCGCTTCTTCACCCAGCATATAATTGACAAACTCAATCGCCAGGTCCATGTGCTCAGTTGCCGAGTTGATCATCAGGTTGTTGTACGGATTCTTGCCGCCGGCGTGCCATTCCAGGTCCGGATTCAACTGCGGTGTAGGGAAGAAACCCACTTCAAATTCGGGCAGATCGGCGAAATCGTTCATGACCCAAGTACCCCCGATGTTCATGGCTACGTCGCCGTTGATGAAGAGGTTGTTGGCATCAACGAAGCCGGTGGAGAGCATATAGGGATCGAGGTAACCGGCCTGCGCCCATTCCAGGGTCTTCTCTGTGGCGGCCAGGAATTCGGGCGTGTCGAGGCGCTGCCCCGGATCGTTTTCCTCGATTCCTGTGATCACTTCAATCGGCATGGCGGTATGGACCAGTTGCAGCCAGACATGGGCCAGCGGCCAAGAGTCACGCCCGCCAACCGAGACCGGTGTCATGCCGGCATCTAGCACGGATTGCATGGCCGCTTCAAAGTCTTCGAGGGTCTCTGGTATTTCCAGCCCTAGCTCGGCAAAGATTTCTTTGTTGTAGAAGACGCCGATGGTCACGTTTTCGAAGGGGATCCCATAGATCTGATCCGGCGTCAATCCGTTGGTAAGCCGAATGTCGCTCATTTCATAGCGATCTAGCCAACCGTGCTCCGTTGCCACATCCGTCAATTCAACCGCATGGCCGGCCAGGGCATAGCGCCCAAGCGCCTGCAAGCCCCACGGCACAAAGGCGACATCGGGTCCTTCACCGCCGTCCAGCGCCAGCGGCATCACACGCAGGAAATCATCAAACCCATATGAAGTGATTTCGACCGAGACGCCGGGGCGATCCGCTGCAAATTGATCCGCAACTTCCTGAAACAATTCAACCGTAGCTGGCGCATCGCCCTCGAACCAGAAGGTCAACGTTATCTCATCCTGGGCGCTCAGGGGCGCTACACAGAGGACTAGCGCCATTAGCCCCAGCAGCACGAACATAAATGGTTTATTGGTTTTCATAACCGGATTCTCCTCATTTGTCTAAACTATCTAACCAACAATGTAATTTTCTCGCCATCACGCCTCCCTTACGATCTATGTGCGAACAAGCGGTACATACAGCGCTGATTGATATGCTGGACGGGAACGGCCGGGAATCGCCGACTTAACTCTTCCGCCAGCCGCTGCACACCGATCTCCTCGCTGACCATGTGATTGACAACGATGATGGGAATACCCATGTCGATGGCAAAACCGCCATCGCGCCAGTAATCGATGCCATCGTCCGTACAAATCGCCAGATCGATAGCGAAGCGCTCCACGGATTCCAAATAAGGTGTTATCGCACCGGTGCCGATGCTGACGCGCCGAACTATCTTGTCGGATGAACCGATCAATTGGACACCGGGCTGTCCATATACGGCGGTGCATCGCGCGACATCTTGCGCAAGTTCCCCCGCCGTGAGGCCTGCCGTATTATAAATGCGGATATAGGTACTGCCGTCAACCGGACGTCCCCAATCCAATAATAGCCCCCACGAATCCGGGATGCCAATGTCGGGAATTTGATCCCAGAGATCATGGCAGCGAATAATCACAAGGTCGTTATCTTCGATGAACTGGCGCTTTGCTCGTACGCCGGGAAAGCGAAAAATCGCCGGGTCATTGTCCCAGTGATTGTAGTAGGTGGGTTCGTGCGTGATAAAAACATTGCATCCTAAGTCTAACGCCCGCTGCAGCGCCCATATGTAACTCATCCAGCCGACCGCGATACCGCGCACCTCGGTACTCGGATCCCCTGCCTTGAATGTGTCCACCGTGTTATCCGAATACTGCCAATCACCGGCCAAGGACTGCAAATAATTCTGTACATCCTGCGCTTTCATAGAATCAACCTAATGTGGTATCCCAAATTGGTGCATACGTCGATGGAGGGCTTCCACCGCCTGATTGAAGGGCTCCTCGAGATAGGCGATATGATCCGATAGACCATGATGATATGTTGTCTTCTCCGCTACATGCTGTGGACTACGGTGCCTGATATAAGAGAGTCCACCTTCAATTAATGTCAGCATGTATTGCGCCGAAGCGCTGTCAAAGACGGCATATTGATCCCGACAGCTAACATAAATCGGTGATGTATGCGCCATGATGCCGCGCTTGCGATGGTCGTAATGCGGGCGAGCTGTATAACCCGGTCCGGCGCAGCGTGCCGCCAACCAGGTATCCCGCTCTATCTTCAGATGGGTGTGGAGCTTCAGTTCGCGGGATCCCTGTTCAGCCGTCGTCTCAGCAACGACGTGCCCCGCCCCAACTATCTGCAAACTGTGCAGCGGGAAAACGGATCGAGCGATCGCCTCGATCTCGACCGTTCCACCGCCATTCAGCTTAATCTCGCTGCCGACCGGTTGTCCCTCCGCTGTGAACCACAGCAGAGCCCCACCGCTCAGGAACGTCCGCCCCTGCTTCAGCGCTGCGCACCAGTTGTCATAAGTAAATTCGTCATCTTGCTCCATTTGGACATAAGTTCGGTACAAGCCAACCGGCGTCTCATTCGACATCTTGTCCGTGCCGCCCACCAAGGGCAAGCGGTAGCCACCATTCAGGTAGCGATAGTATTCGAGATGCTCAAATGTCAGGAAATCAAGCATTTCCACCGCGTCAGCTCGCTCCGTCGCGACCAGCACAGCAGATTCAGCGTTTGGTGTTGGCAGATGGGGCAGAATGACGGTAGCGCCTTGGTCGTGGGCAGCATCTGCCCAGTGGCTCATCGTGATATCCAATCCGCCACCAAGCTCCGCTTCACCCGGTCCACCTGAAGCCCAGGGCATTACCGGGGTCTTCAAACCCAGCAAACTCAGGTGACCCAGCATATGCTGCCGGTTCTCTTGAGATACGTAGACGATGGTTTCTTTGTCTTGGGATATCTGCGGCCTGCCGGTGAACTCTTCCGTATTGGTGAATAGATGTCCCCACTGGCTTTGCAGCAGGTTGACAACATTCAAGTCTTCCGCCTGCGCTTCAGTGAGTGAGCCTTGCGCCGACAAGAAATGAACATGGGTATCGCCACTGAAATACCCTTGGGATTTCATATCGATCCAACGCTTTAGTTCCAGCTTCAGCTCTTGCTGTCCCGTTTCGATATCCACCCAGGTCCTTATCGGTTCATATTCATAACCGCGCGCCACATCGACAAGAACGCGCCCGCGTGGCAGCCAACCCTGACAAGTCCCGTCGATATAGGCATAGGCGATCTGTCCGAGCGTTACATCGCCGCCGATATCCACGTTCCAGGTTGGCTGATTGGAATATACCGGCGCATGATGCCCATGCGGCGCATAGGGCACACCGTCAGGGGAGTGGAAAGCAACTCGGCAGGGAATTGGATCTCCAGAATCCACATCGACAACAGTTACGTGAACCCAGTTCTTGCCGGTGTCGACGACTTCCAAGCGAACAGAGTCGCTTTCGACTGCTCGGCCCTCTTCCAAGTCGGCCCACCGTGCCTGCCCAAGGATCTCATCGTCGTGCTTTACTGTGATCGTCGCCGAAGGCAAGGCCGCAATCTGTGTGTAGGCTGGGCTATTGGTCTCATTGGCAGGCGCGCCAAAGCCTTTCATGTCCGGCGGAAGTTGGTCCAGCGGTATTTTCGGCAGAGGATAGGCATAGGTAGCGAAACCGCGATCGACAGCGACATTAATTCGGAAGGGAAGATCGGCGATTCTATCGTCCGTTACCGTGATCTTGACCGGTACGCGTGTGCTGCGAACTAACGGATTTTCATCGAGGTGTCCCAATGTAATGCCAGCCAGCACGAACTGTCGTCCCGCCGGCACGATTTCTATCGAGGCAATTTCCTGATAGGGATACGGATTGCTCCATACCCACAGATAGTAACCAAGTGGCACACCTTTAGTCACTTCTGTCTGACGGAAGCCGGCGAAATCCCAAGCGCCTTGATAACGATCCTCGAGATAATCTTTTCGATCGGGAACGCTGAGGTAGGGGAACTGGCCCCACGGCAGCGGGATATTACCAATCTCGAATCGTTCCCTAATGGGTACTTCTATACGGGTACGATCGGCAAAGTGGAAGATGTATTTTGCAATGACTTCACCCAGTGGACCACCGCGCCATAACTCGGTTTCTAGCAAGGCGTGGGCGAAGATCACATGGCGGGTTTCGCGCCCAACCGGTATTGCCACTGGCTCAGAATATAGATTGTCGTGTTGCCCGAAACCCAGGAAACATCTTTGCCCAGTAGTCTGTGTGTCCCCAATGAGGAACGGCAGCCCGTGAAAGGTCTGCGCACCAATGGGCGGAGCATCGGGCAACGGCTGCAAATACGTCCCGTGGTATTCTAAATTTTCCCGATGGTAGAGTTCTCTCCCAGCGTTACATTGTGCCGATAGGTCAAGAGGTTCGTAATCCACAAGTTTATCCAAAAAAATCTCTTGTTATTTACATACCATTCTAGTAAATCAGAACATAATCGGCAAATCTGGCCGGAAAACCCGCTATTTTCGAAGTCTTGCGGGCTCTTAGCGAATGTGGGCATCGGCAGCCGTTTGTAGTGGACCCCAAAAGCTGGACACCAAGCTAAGAGAGTATACTGGTGTTTAAGCGAAGGGAAAAGCAATGTCCAGGCGACGCACGCATCCGCCTGATTTCAAGGCGAAGGTGGTGATGGAAATCCTTAGCGGAGAGATGACCACGTTGGAGGCCAGCCGGAAGTATCGGATCAAGGATAGCCTGCTGTACCGTTGGAAGTCGGAGTTTTGGGAGCGATTGCCACAGATATACGGCGAAAAGCAAGACCTGGAAGGCAGACGCAAAGACGAGAAGATTGCCGAACTCGAGCGCAAAGTGGGGCAGTTGACGATGGATAATGAGATCCTAAAAAAAGCGTCTCACTCCTTAAGGTCTCGTCTAGGCGGAAGCGCAGTCTAGTGGACACTTTGCGCGCTGAATTTGCGCTGAAAGATATTTGTCGTGTGCTGGGCGTGCCACGTAGCAGCTATTATCGCAAGCCGGCTGAAGGCGATGTGGCTGGTCGGGCTGAAATGGCAATTGTGCAAATCGCAGGCGAATACCCAATGTATGGCAGTCGCCGCATCAGCGCCCAACTGAGACGTCCGCCTTTTGAGCTGGCGGTGAATCGTAAGCAAGCGCAACGGGTGATGCGTAAACGGAACTTGCTTGCCAAAACAAGACAAAGACAACGGACAGCAGACATAGTTACCGGCGTTATCCCAATCTGGTCAAGAGCCTGCAAATAGCCCGACCGAATCAAGTCTGGGTAGCAGACATAACCTATGTGCGACTGCCAGGAGAGTACGCATATCTGGCGATTATAATGGATGTGTACACGCGCAATATCCGGGGCTGGCATCTGAAACGGTCAAGCGGTCAAGAGTTGACACTGGAAGCGCTGAACCAGGCTCTGCACAGTCACCCGGCGCCGGAAATCCACCACTCCGATCAGGGCGCTCAATATGCCGGACGCCGGTACGTTGCTGAATTGCAACGCCATGATGCGCAAATCAGCATGGCAGCAGTTGGCGAGCCGCGTGAAAACAGCTATGCGGAACGGGTGATTCGCACCATCAAAGAAGAAGAAGTGTATCGGGCCGACTATGCTAACCTTTCACAGGCACGGCATGAAATCGGACACTTTATCGAAGTGGTCTATCCGCGCCAACGGATTCACAGTGCATTGGACTACCTGACGCCGGCAGAGTTTGAGGACAGATGAAACAAATATCCTCCCTAAGATTCTGCAATTTCGTGTCCACTTCTATGGGTCCACTACAGTTTTAACCTTGATTTTCTCCCTAACGTAAAATGACACGCTATTCCTTGCAGGACACGAACAGCTATCCGATAATGCTAGATTCGACCACTTACAGACTTATCCTAAGGCATGTGAATGGGCAACAGCGACAGAGGAAGAGTCATAACGATCCAGGATCTCCGCAATTTCGACTTTGAGCGAGTCCTCTCGAAACAGAGTGATGACCCCGATAGCGTCGAAGGACGAACTTGCCACAACTACAGTAGAAATTTCGTCGAAGAGAGTAAACTCGCGGTAAGTGAAGGTAACAAGAAAAGAGAGACGATATGTGACCTCTTTGCAAGACTTACGTCAATTTGGTTTCACTTCGACGATGACATTAAGAAGCCGCTTCCTCCGTCTGACATAAGCGAAGAATACCTAGAGCTTCTTAAGCAATTCGCAGATGAGATAAGGGATCCGGAGCTCAGGGCACGCGTAGCGGACATCCTCTGGACACTACGTATAGACAAAGGTTTCCAGTTTGGCGAACTTGCCGTGGACGCATATTTGGAGGCGGTAAACCGCTTCGATCGCGTTGAAGCCCATAGCGACCGCGCATTGCGGATAGAGCGTGCTCTGCAGATTGCCGCAAAACTAGATAGAAAAGGACAAAAATACACGAAGACAATCTGTTTCATTGAAGTAGAGCTTAAAGAAATGAAAGACGCCAATATTCTCTACGGCCCAGCGCATCTCTTACAGTTACTTCGAAAACACCGACAAGGTGATCCTGAGATCTATATTCCATACACCACTCATCTTGCAGAGGAGTTCGAGAAGAAGAATGGCTGGGCAGGTGCGCGGGAAATCTGGTACATCGCGCGAGACTGGAACCTGCTCGCGAAGGATGATGAGGGAGCTCGCTGCGATGAGAGACGAGCTGCGATGACTTACGAGCCCGAAGCCCTCGCCTGGATGAAGCTGGATACTAATACACACTTCAAAGTAATCAGTCTCCTTGAAAAAGGAGTGGTTGCGCTGCGAGATAGCGGTGCATCTAAGGACGATATCGAAAGGGTCCATGCTCTGATGTTAAAGACGCAGGCCAGCTACGACGGCTACAAGACATTTTCGTTTAGCATCGATATGTCAGAGCCGATTGAATCAATAAAACGCGAGTTTAGAGAGCGGGCGTTGAGGGACTGTATTTACCGACTTGCAGCGTACATCGGTCCATCATCCGTCGCCTCGCTTAACGCACAAGCTAATGAAATGCACGCAAAATCGCCTATGCTGTATCTGATCAATAAGCAACTATTTGATGACCAGGGGAAAAGGATCGGCCAAAGACTGGGTTACACCTATAACGACAGCGATAGCATTGACAAGTCAATCCAGCTCACGATGCATGAGGAAGCCAAGCGTCGGCAACAGGTCACAGTAATTGGCCTGATCGTGCCTGCGCTTGAACAGATCAATTTGGATCACCATATCCGCCCCTACGATCTAATCGAAATCGTGACCAACAGTCCCTTTGTTCCGCCCGATCGACAACATATATTCTTGCGGGGCTTATACCATGGCTTCACCCTCGACTTCATGGTCGCATCCAGTTTGCTTGTGCCTCAAATCGAAAACTCGCTGCGGTATGTGCTCCAGCAGCAGGAGGTGATCGTATCCACATTGGATCCGGAGGGGATACAAGAAGAATACAACTTGCGTAATCTTCTATACAAAGTGCCCCAGGTTAAAGAAATCTTCGGCGAAGATCTCTTATTCGATTTGAAAAGTCTGCTACAGGAGCGTTTTGGTTCCAATTTAAGGAATCGGCTGGCTCATGGATTGGTAACAGACAATGAGTACGTGTCACCGACCTGTGCTTACGCATGGGGGCTAGTTCTCCACCTATGCTGCGCTCCGCTGCTTGCACGTCAGTCGGCAGCACAGAGCGCGCACCCAGCCAATCATGATATTCAACAAACCGACGACGAGATGCCGGACAGCGAACTCGTCTGACATTCACGGGGCTCAAGGCGCAGAGCAGGAGTGGCGACTTCCCATTCGTAGCGATGCAGATCAGCTCGCGCGCCTTGTTCATGACCGCCTCCCACGTGACCAGGCGCTTAATGAAAGCGAAGAGGCGCATTCGTGGGCTGTCCCCGTTCGCTGTCACATTCGGACCACCGCTCGGCAGTTCGTTGCAAGCCGCGACGAATTCGGGATTGGCGTGCTCGTCATTGGGATCATCGACAAGCGATGTGAATATAACCGCTCGTGCTGCTGCCAACGGACGGCGCGCCCACCACTAATGCAGCGTGGAGGGGTGGCCGTGCCGGATGGACTTTTCGCGGGCGCTGGCTTGATTGATAGCGTCCAGCGACAAAGCGACTTCGATCAGTTTCTTGGCTGCGAGCAAATCAAGTCCTCAAGGGTTAGTCTTCAAAGCCATGATCATCAAGGTTGAGTGTGTGGCTGTTTTCGCTGACAGTGCGCACGGTGGCGTCGTCGAAACCGGCGGCGCGATCGCCTCTTATTTCCAGCGTAATTTCCACATCGGTACCCGGCTCGGCTGCCAAACGCGAGATGATCTCTTCCACAATCTGGCTCAAATCGCGCATGGGACGTTTTGGATCGATTTGCTTCGTGCCGTAGTAGCGCGTCTTGGGTTTGGCTGGCGGCGGGTCCGGGGGCGGTGGTTTCGGGCCGCCACCTCCACCGTTAACCGGCTGCACTATTGGCTCGGGCGGTTTCTGGGCATCCATCTGAGCCCGCGCGATCTCGGGCTGCACGATCAAGGCGTTGTCGTCAAAGTAGAGGGTGAAGGACTCGCTCAATTTTAGCCCGCGATATTTCCCGTCTTCGTCCACGCCGTTGGCGTAACCAAAGGCGGGCCCGATGCGGTTGACGCCGTCTTTGATGGTCTCTTCCAGCACACT
Organism: Phototrophicaceae bacterium; assembly: GCA_965262005.1. Classification (GTDB taxonomy): domain Bacteria; phylum Chloroflexota; class Anaerolineae; order Aggregatilineales; family Phototrophicaceae; genus UBA6055. The sequence goes on from CBDHEJ010000001.1 coordinate 71,372, forward strand.
GCGGTCGAAGAGGCGCGGCAGGTAGCAGTAGTTCGTCAGCCACTCCCAGAGTTTCTTGACGCTGAGGTGCGGCATGTCGTGCCAGCCCAGGGGTTCCAGCTCCATCAGCAGGTTATCCGGCGACAAACCGTCAATCAGCCATTCGTTGTTCTTGAGTTTGCGGGCAGCGCGTTGAAGGAATTCGTCACTGCCGGAGAGCCGCTCCTGTTCAAGCGTAACCTTTTGGTTGCGGTCCGGTTGCTGCGGGACGATCAGCCAACAATAGGTCTCCTGCAAACGCTTGTCGACCGTTTCGCTTTCACGCTTTATCGCTTCCGCCACTTGTCGGCTTTGCTGGGCATCGATGTTGAGTACCTCTCTGTCCCTTTCTATCGATTTCCAGGCCAGGTATTTGCGGATGCTGTCTTCCCATTCACTGTTGCGCGTTTCATCCGGCGCGATGAACACCAGCATATTGCGATGATGGCGCGGCGAGTTGCCGCGACTGCTCATGATTTCCGCGATGAATTGCATCGCCTCGGAATCGGTATTGTTGGTCCTGTGCGTATGCTCGGGACCCAGGACGACTACCCGCGCACTCTGCTCGTCGGGGACTTCGGTGCTGCCTTCTGGCAGGAAATGCACACTGCCGAGGACACGCCTGTCCCATTTCTGATCCCGCAGGCGCTGCTCCGCTTCATCCAGCACTTTGTATTCATCCATGCTCTGCGCGCGGTCCTCAGCCGTGCGATTGACCGTGGCTCGGGTGTCATACCAATAGCGCGTGCCATCGTTATAGAGATAGGTCAACTGGTTGCTCATGCGGCGCAAGGCATCGCCGAATACGCTGGCCCTTTCCCCCGGCTGCACCGTCGCCAGGTTGATCCGCACTTCCTCGACGCCGCGAACACGCTGTGCAGATACCGAAGGCGCGCTGCCCATGAAGATCGCCCGCGCCACCCGCCGGCTGGCCGTGAACCTGCCCAGCTGCCGCACTTCTTGATCGATCTGATACGGCTTCGAGCTAGTACCGTCGATATCCGCATCGACGATGGCGGGGAAATTATCCGGCAAGTAGCGTACCAGCTCAGTTTGCACGTTCTTATGCCACAGGGGAATTGAACCGGGCATGATCATCAGCGACTGATCGCCATCGATCCACAAACGGTGAATCACCGACGCCATCATCCGCAGCACGCCGCGCGTCCGCTGGAAACGCTCCAACGTCGACCAATCTTGATACAGCCGCTCGAATAACTCCGGGTGAATCGGATAGGCTTGTCGCATTTTGCGCTGGTACTCACCTTCAGCCGCATCCCGCGGATAATCCGTTCTGCTGTCGCCGTACATCCTGTGGAAAGCGTTCACCACGGCGTCGCGCGCCGGATAGTCTCTGACCTCAGTGAAGAGCCGCCGCCGCACAATTTCGTAACTCTCGGTCGCGCTCACCGGCTTCCACACTGATTCCAGCCGACCCAGCGTCTGCCGCAATTTCTCCAAAGTCGTATAACCGCCCTCGCCGCCAATCTCGATCTCGCTGGCCGGGATCGACACCAGCAGCAGCGAATTCTTCGAGCGTTTGACCGCCTCCGTCAGCGATTGCATGAAAGCCAGCACCGCTTCAAAGCTGCCCGCCGCCGGGATCTGCGGGACCCCGTATAGCTGCTGCGTCAAGCGCACCAACTCATCGAGGATGATCAGCGCTGGTCCCTGCGCTTCTAGCAGCTTCACCAGCGTATCCGCGCCGGGATTGGTACCTTCAAGGTCGTTCTGCTCCACCAGCTCATAACCCGCCGAGCCGCCGAGCTGCCACGCGATCTCCCCCCAGATCGTGCGCGTGCTGCAATCGGCGTATTGGCGCGGCTGCGACACATTGAAGCTCGTTCCCACGATCACTGCCACGCGTGCCGTGAGGTCGTCATTGATGTCGCCAACCAGCTTCTGAATCTCGTCATAATCGGGCAAGTTGCTGAGTTTGAAATCGTCGCTAAAGGCGTGATAGAGCGCCAGCATGCTATGCGTCTTGCCGCCGCCGAAATTCGTCTGCAGCTGTACCACCGGGTCGCCACCACCGCCAGTCAAGCGCTGGATGCCATTGACCACCAAATCGCGCAAGCCTTCGGTCATATAGGTGCGGCGGAAAAACTCGCCCGCGTCACTATATTCGGGCGCCGCTTCCCCGCGCACAACCGCCGCCAGATCAGCCGCGAACTCCGCCTGCACAAATCGTCCGCTGCGCACATCGGGATGCGGCTCAATGACCTGCCGCCAGGGCTTCAAGGTTGCATCTGTCGTGCGTGGCACGGCGTTGGCATTCGCCGGCTGCTTGGCCGCGTTCGTCGCCTCACGCTCGAAGCGAATGCGGAGGAGTTCGTTACTGAGGCCGCCCGCGGCGTTGGCTTCATCGGTGGCATTGACCGCTTGCAACAACAGCTTCGCCGTATCCGCCACACGTTGCGCTTGCTCATTAGTGAAGGAATCCTGGTGCGCCCACTTATTGCGCGCAGTCATCATTTCGCTGACATAACTGCGTTCGTTATGGCCCAGCTTCTCGCGGAACACATCGTTCCACTTGTTGAACATCAGCTTCAACCAGCCCTGCGTATCGACGTCTTTGAGAGCCGCCGCTTCATCAGGCAAGTGCACGCTGTGCGTGCCAGAATGATGAAGGGACAGTTCAATTTCCTTCAGATAGTTGGCTTTGTAAACGAATTTGTACTGTCGCAGGACATAAGGACCCAACCCGTCCTTGAGCAGATCCATGATCTCGCCAACCCGGTCACGATTCGATTTTGCCATTATCAGTTACTCCTTGTTAAGCGGGCGACTCACAAGACAATGTTGAAAAACTTGATTGAGATATAATAAGATTATAGCTCAATCACAAGTAAGTGTGAAATGTCATTGAAACAGTCCTTTCCAGGCGAGATTCCCACCACAACCCGTGAGGTAGTCGACGCTTTATTGCCAGCCGATAGTGTATGTCGCTTGCTCGGTGACAAAGCCGAGGAGATTTTCGATGAGAGCGCCTTGGCGAGGATGTATCATCAGACCGGTCGCGGCGGGATCAACCCGGTACTGCTATGTTTTGTGCTGATCCTGCAATTTTTGGAAAAGCTGCCTGATCGCGAGGCAGCAGAGATGGCAAGGATGCGCATGGACTGGAAGTATGCGCTACGACAGGCGCTCAATTGGAAAGGCTTCGACTATTCAAGTCTCTGCAATTTTCGCAAACGGCTGCATGCCCATGATCAGGAATATGTGATGTTCGAGCAGGTACTGAAGTATCTGCAGGAGATGGGTTTTCTTAAGTCAAAGCGTCAGCGGACAGATGCGACGCATGTATTGGGAGCGGTGGAGCGCATCAGTCGCTTGGAATTGGTATGGGAGACGCTGCGTTTGGCCTTAGGCGCATTGATAAACGCCAATGCCAAATGGGTAATCGGGCAATTGCCATCGGCTTTTGTAAGTCACTACAGTCAAAAGCGCGGGGATTATCGTTTGAGCAAAGCACAAGCCGAGCAAGCGATGGTGGATGCGGGAGGAGATGGTTTCTGGTTGCTGTCGCAAATTGAGCGTTTCGGTTCAGCGGAATGGCAAGATTTGCCTGAGATTGTCTCGCTTCGTCAGGTGCTGGAGCAGCAGTTTGATGACGGCGATGGTGACGGCAGTTCGGGAGTGAAAACGAAAGCCAATATCGATGTTAAAGGCGATGTGATTAGCTCGCCACATGACAGTGCAGTCCGCTATAGTCGAAAGAATAAAGTGACGGAATGGACTGGCTACAAAGCGCAGGTGACGGAGACGGTGGATGGCGACTTGCCGATCATCACCGACATAGGGATTCATAGCGCCATTGAAGCAGATGGCTTGGCGCTGGGAGCGATTCAAAGGCGCTTGGGGCAGCGCGGCTTGTTGCCGGAAAAACAGTATGTGGATCAGGCCTACTGCAACGGCAAAACGCTGCAAGACAGTGAGCGAAAGGGGCTTGATCTGCGCGGATTTATAGGCAGCAATTCGCGCAAGCCGGTGGGCTTTCGTCTGGAAGATTTTGACATTGATCTGGAGAAGCGGCGAGCGCACTGTCCGGCGGGCAAGACGGCCTCCACTTTTAATCCCTCGTCACAGCCCGATGTCGGCTGGAATGTCCGCTTTGGCAAGCAATGCCAAGACTGCCAATTCAATCGCTTGTGCACCAGCGAGAAACGCGGTCGCAGCCTGGAAATTTCGCCTTATCATCAACACTTGACAAGACGCCGACGAGAGCAGGCGGACGCTGCTTTTGTCAAAGAAATGCACGCCCGCGCTCGGATTGAAAGCACAATTTGTGAACTGGCGCGGAAACATGCATTGAGGCGAAGTCGTTATCGCGGTCAAAACAAGATTCAATTACAAGCGGCATTCACCGCAACAGCGGTCAATCTGAAGCGCTTGGCAAGGTATCTTGCCCAAGGCATTGATTCTTTTGCGCTGCAATTCCCAGCAATTCATGCATTTTGAATCCAGTTTTTCAACAGTGTCCAATGCGTCGCCCACATGCGCAACATATGGCGACAGGAGCGAATCTATGAAAAATCAAACTGCTGTTTCGATCATCGGCGATTACGCCGCCGCCCGAGAGTTCACTGACCTATCTGATTTAACCGTCACCCGCGCGCGCCAGGTCGCGCACCGATTCGGCGATATCGCTCGGCAGTCGATTGAACAGCGCCGCCGCGCCAACCTCGCCATGATGATTCAAGCGCTCGACCAAATGATGCGTACCTTCCCAAACGGTCGGGCGTTTATCTTGTTGCGGGTCATAAGCGCCGGGGTCGTATTCGCGCCAATTCACCAGCCGCACCTTGCCACCTTCCGCCTTGGCAACACCCGCCAAGTCCACGCTCTGCACGCTGGTATTCTTCGCCCGCGCCAGCACATCGGCGCCACCGAAGTCGCCGGCTTTGTAACCATGTTGCGCGAACCAGTCGACGGCGAATTGCGTCTCCGCGTCCAAACCGGCAATCGGCTCTTCCAGCGCAGCATCCAGCGCTTTGTTGATCTCACTGAGCGCGGCGCGCACGGTCAGTTCGGTGCCATCGGCTTCCAGCACTTGACTGTAACGCGAATAAATCGCCATGCCCGGGCCGATGCTGGCTTGCGGCAAGTCGACCGGACCGATATCGCCGGTTTTCATATCGGCGATGGCGTTGGGCAATTCAGCGCGCAGGGCATCGAGGAAGCGCCGGCGAGATGTGGATGGGGCGTCTTCCGAGCGCGGTCGGCAAACGAGAACGATCGACGAGGCGAGCGCGTTTGCGCCCATGGCGTTCATGCGTGAACTGCCTTCCGTGCGCATGGGCCAAGTGCCTGTTATGCTGAAGCCGGCTTCCAGCAAGCTTGTCAGCATGGTTTCCCAGCCTGTGCTTGCGACTTCGGCATTTGCACCATCCTTCAAGAAACCGGCATCTTGCTGTTTAAAAGCATAATAAACCGTCAGCGAAAAACCATGCATGACAAAGCGGCGGATGTTGGCGAATGTCTCTAACATGCCCGATTCGAAATGTTCATTCGCAGCTTCTTTGCTGCCGTGCCTATACCGCGAGGCAATCAGTTCCTTTTCTTTGTAAGTGACTAACATTGTTGCAAATACATCGGGATAAATATCGCGCAGATTTCTTCTCATCCAAATGTAAAAATAGTCCGATAGATCGGCATAACCAATATTGTCGTAGTAAGGTGGGTCGGTGGAGAGAATTTGCCCTTTCGCTCTCAGCTCCATTGCATCTTTCTGCTCAGCAAGGCTTGAACGATCGCATGGAAGAAACTCTAGTACCTTCCAAATCCAGTTGATATGAGAACTCCAATTCCCCGATGACGTAGAAAACGGATTAGTTTCAGCATAATCCCACACCATAGGGATTGCCTGTCTACCGAATGTTGCGCTGATTTTTTCTCCTGAGTTATGCCAGCGAGCTAGTGAGGAATAATAGTCCGCCGCCTTATCCACAGCAAAAGCCAAATACACACTGACCGCCTCACCATAAGCACGCGCGCCCCGCCCACCCTCGCGCAGCGGCACATCGTCGTCCGCGGCTAATCCTCCCCCCAACGCATTGGGGGGACCGAGGGGGGTTGCCGCCAGCGCGTCCTCTGTGACGCGCTGACGCGCTTCCTGCACCAGGTCACTAAATGTAGTCAACGCGACCAATTGGCGTGGTGTGAAGAGTTTGTAGAATTCGTCCATTCCATAATTTTGTGTGCTAAATCCGAGCGCCTTTTCGGGCATGTTTCCTGCGGGTATCCACTTCGGATCGGCACTGTCGACAATCCGTTCATGTTCTGCGGACGGACTGTAATAACTGCGACCTCGCTTACCTTGCGTGACGATTGCCATTAACTGTGAACCCAATCGGCCGGCTTTGCCTTCAGCTCGAATATAATCAAAGGGGATTGGTTCGTTAGATACAATGCACCTTGCACCTTGCCTCCGAATGATTGTGCCATCGGCATCAGCGGGTGGGTTGCCTTTCGCCACCTCGAAGCGCACCGTTTTGCCTTCAACAATCGGCTTCGCCCAGCATTCACGCCCCTTCTTCTTGCTCAGCACAAACGACCGCACTAGCGGCACCGGCGCATTCACTGCCGGGTTGGGACTGATCACCGTCCTCGCCCAAAGCCAGGCGATGACCGTCTCGCCATTGTGCTTGGGATAGAGATGCCCGATCTTCTCAAAGGCTCGCTCGCGCATCCACTCGCCATAATAACGCACATCCGCCGCCAATCCCGCCGCCCCTTTCCAGGTGGTGTCACGGCGACCAACGTCTTCCCTCAATGCTTTGGGGGGAGATTTAGAGGGGGGTGCGAGCGGCGCATCCGGATTCACCGGCGGCATATCCGCGAAGCGCGGCGGAATCTCGATCATGGCTTTGTTGATCATCACTGCCACCGGATTCAAATCGCTGGCATGAGCTTCGAGTCCGAGGCGCTGCGCTTCCAGCGGGATGCTGCCCCCGCCGGCAAAAGGATCGAGCAAGGGCGGCGGGTTGCCATTGGTGGCGATCTTTATCAACTCGCGCGCTTGCCCCATGATCTTCTCATCGGTTGTCGCTTCCCAGGTGACCAAGCGCTCGATGAAGTCGAAGAGGCGCATGCGCGGACTGTCGCCTTTGGCTGTGACATTGGGTCCATCGCCGGGTAGCCGTTCGCACGCGGCGACAAAAGCGGGATTGGCATTTTCGTCATCGGGATCGTCGACCAGCGAGGTGAAAATGACGGCTCGTGCCGCCGCTAGCGGTCGCCGCGCCCACCACAAATGCAGAGTCGAGGGGTGGCCGTGGCGGATGGATTTCTCGCGCGCGCTGGCTGCGTTGATGGCATCCAGTGGCAAAGCGACTTCGATCAGTTTCTTGGCTGGGGGCATATGTGGTTTCCGTTTCTTAGGCGTGAAGCGCGCTAAACATGTCTAGAGTGTAAAGACGGGACGCAGTTTTTGTCAGCCCTAATTTCTAGGGTTTCGCGAAAGCGCGCATTCCCTATGTTATAATCTTGTTGGCGAGCCTTAGCGAAAGCGATGCCCAATGGCGGCTCAAGAACGCGTATACACAGTGGACGATGTCTGGCAGCTTGAGGTGGCGAACGAGAGTCCGCTGGAGAAATACTATCTCATTGATGGGGAGTTGGGCACAAAGATGTCACCGAATCAGCGGCATGGCGAGACCGCAAACCTGATTGCGCACTACCTGACAGGCTTTGTGCTGGAGCGCGGAATAGGCCGGGTAACGATCGAAGTGGGCTATCATCCGCCAGGCGATCGCGGTACGGTGCTGCTGCCGGATGTGGCATTTGAGGGATTGCCACGCGCTGCCCAGCCCTCTCGTTCGACATATGCGCCCTACATGCCTGATTTAGCGGTGGAGGTCGTCTCGCCCTCGCAGTCGCAGGCGCAAGTCCGCCGCAAAGCCGAAACTTTCTTGCGTCATGGGACAACGTTGGTGTGGCTGATAGACCCGGAGGCGAAAACCGCCGAGGTCTGGCAGCGGGAAACGGAGCAGCGCGAAGTCATTGATTGGGACGGCGAATTAAGTGGCGGTGATATTTTGCCCGGCTTCCGCCTGCCCTTGCGCAAAATCTTCCCCTGACCAGTCGCTCTAATCAGCATGGCGCTGTACTCGCGTCCAGCAGCTCGCGCAAGTTCACTTTGACACTCTCTTCGTAATACTCAAGCTCGCGGAAGGGAAAACCTTGCACATAACGCGGCTCGCTCGCTAGATCACCATCGATCTCGACCAGCGCCAGGATAAACTGCTCCTGACTATTCAGCGCGCAATGCAATTCGTTCCTGGTCAAGGTCACATCGCGCGCGCCTTTCTTTCGCCCTTTGACCTCGATGAAGCGCAGTTTGGCATTTTCCAACTGAGGCACACTTTCAATGTCATACCCGCGTTTTTCGCTGCCGACATCCTTTGGTCTGTTGCCCAGCATTCGCTCTGCCTCCATGACCGCGTGCATGGCGATGCGTTCGCTTTTGCGCGTGTCGATGAGTTGTTGGCGCGCCCCCTCGTCCAGCAGGGCGCCAATCGGGATGATCAGTGCGCCGCCGGTCACAATGGGCGGAGTCGCGCTAATCTGCCGTTCCTGTTCGATCTGTGCCAGGCGTTGCTGCAACCGTTCTGCCAGTTCATCGGCACGCCGCCGCGCCAGCTGGCTGTTGAGACGCGCGTTGACCTTGCCGGCTTCTTCTTGTACGCGCAGTTGCGCAGCCCGCCCGTCCCAGTAGTAAATCTCCCGGGTCAGGCGTTCCTGAACCGCGCGCTCGGTCTTGTCGAGCCGCTCATTGCGGGGTGCGCTGATGCGCTCCAGGTGGCGCGGGATCAGATTCTCAATGGCATAATTCGAGGCGCGCTTTTCCAGCTGCTCGCCTTTGAGCCAGTCATGCTCCAGCATCGGCGTGATCTGTGCCACTTCGTTTTCGTCTGCGGGACGGTAATCGAGGTAGGGCGCGTTACCCGCTTCGCGAACGATCCCGGCGCTATTGATCTCGACGAAGTGCGCCTCGCGCGAGATGACAGTGTGCTCGGCGCTGCGGCTGGGCACGGCATCCCGAATGGCGCCTTCCAGGTAGAACAGCACGCGCAGGTCTTTGCTCGGGTCGCTCGTGTCCACCAGCATAGCGCCGCGTTTTAGGGTTTCGTTCTCTCGCTTTCGCATTAAGCTGATGGTCGCATCAAGCAGCGGGTGCCCGGGGCACACAAAAGCGGCTTCCGGCTTGCTGTCGTGGTGGATCTGCTCTTTATCGAAGCAGATGCGGGCATACTTGCGAGAGATCGGTCCCAGCCCGCGTGCCTCGGCTTGATTACGCAGGACAAAGGGCACGCTGTTGATGGCGTAACGCCCGCTCTCGCGTTCATGCAGTGTCCCCCCGAGCTCTTGAAAGGCTTCGACGAAGAAGGCTTTGATGAAGTGCGGCTGCAGCTTGCGGGCATTGGCGCGTTCCATCTCGGCACGGACTTGCTCAACCTTGCTCGTGTCCATGATTCCGCTGACAAGCAGGTCATCGCGCACGATCTCCTTAACGCGTTCTTGGTCGGTGGCGTTGTCGATGGCAATCGTGAGCTTGTCGCGCACCTCTTTTTTGTCGCCATAACGCACCGCTTCGACCAGCAGCCTTCGCAGTGGCGTCTCCCGGAAGAGCTCGCCTATCACGTCAAAGACCTGCCCGTTCAGCCTGTCGCGTTCTCTTGCTAATTTCTCCAACAAACGCTGATAGACGGCGCCTTCACGCGTTTCTCCGGCGACCAGGTTCCAAAGATGACAGACCTCTTTTTGCCCGATTCGGTGAATACGCCCGAAGCGCTGCTCCAGTCGGTTAGGATTCCAGGGCAAGTCGTAATTGACCATCAGGTGGGCACTCTGCAGGTTGATGCCTTCGCCGGCGGCGTCGGTCGCCACCAGGATCTGCACATCGGCATCGTGACGAAAGCGTTCTTCAATGTCGCGTCGCTTGTCGCGGTGGGTACCGCCAAATATGGTCACGACGGCTTCGGGACGTCCGATCACGGTATTCAGCTTGTCAATCAGATAGTCGAGCGTATCGCGATGTTCGGTAAAGATGACCAGTTTGCGTGCTGTGCCGTCGGCATTCTTCATTTCCGGTGTATCTTGCAACAAGCTCAGCAATTGAAGCCACTTGCTGTCGTTACCGCCCCGCAGTACGCGCTGTGCCTGTTGCTCGAGCCTACGCAAGATGATAATCTCGTCAGCCAACTGCGCTACTGTTTTGGCAGCGGTCACATGATCAATCAGCTCGGCCTCGATCGCTTCTACCTCCTCCTCCGGCGCATCATCCAGGTCGTCATCAAGATCTATTTCATAGCTCAGTACCGCTGGCTGCACGACGCCTTCTGGATGTTCTTGTGCTTCCTTCAGCCGCGTTTCCAGCTTTTCGCGCCGGCGCCGAAGCGAGTGATAGATGGCGGCCGGTGACGAAGCCAAGCGCCGTTGCAGGATCGTCAAAGCGAAGCCTATCGCGCTCTTGCGTCCACCGTGCTCCAGTTCATCAATCCGATTGAACTCCGTGCGCACATACTCGGTGACACTCTCGTAGAGGTCGCGTTCTTCTGGTGACAGGTCGTAGTTGACAGACGTCGCTCTGCGCTCGGGGAAAAGCGGTGTGCCATCAAACTTTAGCAGACGCTCCTTAACCATACGCCGCATCAAGTCAGCGACATCGCTACGGCGTGTCCCTACAGGGGCTTTACCTTCAAAGCGGTCCGGGTCCAGCAGCTTCATGAACAGGTCAAAGTCGTCATCCTTGCCGTTGTGCGGCGTGGCGGTCATCAGCAAGAGATGGCGCGTCAACTGGCCCAGCAGCTTGCCGAGTTTATAGCGCTTGGTTTCCTCCAGTTTATTACCAAAATAGGTCGCGGACATCTTGTGCGCTTCGTCACAGACGACCAGGTCCCAGTCAGTCTGCTTCAATCGATCTTGGATCTCCTCATTGCGGCTGATCTGGTCCAAACGCACGATCAGGCGATCATTTTCGGCGAAAGGGTTGCCACTGCGCGATGCCTCAATTATGTCGCGCGTGACAATCCTGAATTCGAGCTGGAATTTGCTACCGAGTTCATCCTGCCATTGCTCGGTCAAATTGCCGGGCGCGCAAATCAAGCAGCGTCGCACATCGCCGCGCACGATCAACTCGCGGATGAGCAAGCCGGCCATGATGGTCTTGCCCGCACCGGGATCATCCGCAAGCAGAAATCGTAACGGCTGCCGTGTCAGCATTTCGTCATAGACCGCTGTGATTTGGTGCGGCAGCGGCTCGATGAGCGAGGTGTGCACGGCCAACAGCGGGTCGAAGAGATGTCCTAGCTGAATGCGATAGGCCTCGGATACGAGACTCAACAATCGTCCGTCTCCGTCAAATGGCCATAGCCTTTGCTCCGGTGGTGTGGAGAGAGCCGCTTCGTCAGCCCGGTAAAGCACCCTTTCACCCAGCACGCCGTCTGTGCGGCGATAGGCCACGGATACCGAATTAGGCCCGTTTTGCTCCACATCAATTAGCGCGACCGTTTGCTTAGGAACGATGCCGTTGACTCGCATCTTGTGTTCTAGCTGTTCAAGTTCGATCACGTACTTGCCTCTGTTTCCACGCTTTGATCACTCCAAATGAGACTATTTGATTAGCGCGATAATGTTAACGACTGCCTGCAATTGCGTAACTAACATAGTGTCGATCGATCGCCCTACTCGTCCTCCCGGCTGCCCGCGAGCTGCTCCAAACCGTTTTCCAGGACCAATTCGCGAAATTCAACTCTGCCAATCCGTGTTTCCCTGGCTAAACCAGCATTCCACAGATAGTAGGCATCATCAAGCCATTCCGCGACCTTCGGCTATAGAAAAAAGAGACAGTTTTCCGCTTGATCGCTTTTGGAGGCCTGCCCGGCCGCCACAGCGCGCTCGTCTGTCGGCGCAGCCTCTCGATCGTTGAATCGCTGACTGAATAATGCGCTCAGTTGCTCCTGCCCTTGCTCATTGCTCTCCCTCCCTCACGCGTTCCATCACGAATTTGGCCAAACGCGTGTAATCTTCCTTACTCTCTCGTTGTGCCTTCGCGCGGTATGAACTGGTCGGGCGGTAGCTGAATATCGAGCAGCCCGATTGCCTGGCATCATCAATGACGGTTTCACGCCGCCGGAGGACCGGTGTCAAATACTGCCGGATGCTATCGCGCAAGCTCGCCATGAATTCCTTCTGGTCCGCATTCGGCACATAAGCCAACGGCACCACCCCGACAATATCAATATCCACGCGAAAGGCCTTTTCCAGCGTACTGATCTGCGCCAGCAAGGTGGTGATCGTGTAGGTGTAGGTCTGATGCATCCGCGCCGGGATCAAGATGCGCCGGCACGCGAGCAAGGCATTGTCGGTTACCGTGCCCAAACTCGGCGGGCAATCTACCAGAATGTAGTCGTAATCTTTCTCGATTTCCTCAAAGATACATTCCAGTCGTCGCTCGCGGTTGCGCGCTGTGGCTAGCGCTTTCTCCGCCAATTACATCTGGATATTGCCAGGCAGGACATCGAAGCGGTCGTTCGGCGCTGGACGGATGACACTGTTCACATCCCCTTCCAGCTCGGTGATAAGGGTGTAAATGCTATCTCCGCTATCCTCGTAAACGGCGCTCTCAAAGCCGACCGATGTGGTCAGCGCGACCTGGCCGTCCAGATCGCAAAGAAGGACTCGTTTCCCCAAGGCCGACAAGGCGCCGGCAAGGTTGATCGTGACCGGTGTCTTTCCGGCGCCCCCCTTCTGATTGAAGATGGCTATCGCAATCGACATCCGCTCCAGAATCCTGTCCACAAAATACATTTAATCAAATGTAGCATTTTTCTACATCTAGCATTTCTTTTAATGCACCAGTTTCTTTAATGCGGCATTTTATCAAATGCAATATTTAATCTATACCGATATTTAGTTAAATGGATAATTTATTCAAATGTGCCGTTTTATTAAATGTTTTTTCGCCGATTCTTCTTTGGATTGCTTTTCGATAGCGCTAGTGGCATGCGATCTATGCGATGTTGTGGGCATGGCTATTTGCGTTGCTGGGGAGGGGATATAGCAAGAGCGCCGGTTGAGACTCTATTGAGGGATTTAGAAGATAGCAGCAGCGAAAATCCTTAAATCGGCGAACTTGGCGCCCACCTAACCGGACATTCGGCTACGCTGCTCCTAGGTTCTAGCCATCTCTGATTGCACTATTGGCGATTCTGTCGTAGGATTCGGGGGTATATAAAAACAAAAGCCTTGCTTTTGACTGGGCAGGCTTTTTGCACATATCCATATGGCACACGTTGTGGTGGCACCCACACCATGCTATTGAACTTCAAAGGATACCAAAATGGTACCCCATAGTTTGAGTATTGCCAAGCGCAAACTTATACGGATTTCTAAGCTCGCCGAAATTCTCGCTAAAGACTGGCAATTTCTTGGCAAGCTCGCCTGGCTCAACCGCCTCTGCCACCAATCCTGGAACGCATCAGAAAGGCATCTGCGACGCGCGATAGCGCGTCTGCGTGGACGCCAATGTCAGCAACCTCTTTGTTTCAATAGCAACACATACCCGCGACTTGACCATGTACAGAAGAACTGTCGACGATGTCTTGTCCGCAGGCCGCAGCACCAGCGGTGCCTGACTTGCGCCATCAGCAAATGCGCGCACAATAATGTTAGAAATACGTTTGAAAGAACGCCCTATTCGGCTGCGTTTTTAATCCGGACGGCCCCGCGCACGTACCAGGACGTCCACTCAGTAACACTGCCGAATAGGGAGCCGCTGCTCACGTTCCGCACGGCGTGGAATGACTCGTGGAGTAGTTACCTCAAATGCAAACAACCGCCTCGACTAGACGGTTGTTTAACCCCAGTACCCAACCGCACACTCTTTGATGCTAGTTAGGTATGGGGCATTTTACATGAACCGCCCAAGATCACAAACAAATTCAGCGCCAAACAGAGCCCCGAATTTCTCCCAACAAGATGGAATTCTTCAACACGCCGAGCCTTTGCTGCCTCGTGGTCGTGACAGCGGCCTCGGTAATCGCCATCAGATAACAAAAGCAGACACTCTGTCGAAAAATGGGCAGAACAACGGGACGATACAACGCAGAATCCAGGACCATCCTCTATGGTCTGCTTATCTCGCAGATCGCCACATCCTCGAAGAAGCGACAGCCGCCGCCTGGGTGGAACGTGAGGATTGGACAAGGCAGGATGTTCTGGTATGGCGTGAAAAACGTCGGGACGGCGGCCCAGGCGCAACGCGCCGTCGTCTGCTAAAGCAAGTCTCCGTCAATGGCAAGAAACCGCAGAAGGTCAGATGGCAATTCCGCGGGTCTAAGACCGATGAGCCCTTCCATTACCTGGGTAGCATAGATGAACTGAAACAGGCAATCGCCGACGCTGGCTGCCAACTCAATATCGTTGAAGGCGAGTTTGATGTTTGGTCGATGAACGCTCTGGGGTTCCCCAACACAGTCGGCATCTATGGCATCAACAACATCCCGAAGGACATCGCTTCAATCTTGGACGAACTTGGCATCGCTGGATTCACATATTTTGCTGACAACGATAAAGCGGGCGCCCGCGGCGCCTCGAATTTGCGAACACTGCTGCATGGCTCAGGCTGGACCGGCGTGCAGGAATATCGCAAGTTCGCGGGACCAGGCATACCGCATAGAGGCGACGCGAATGACCTGTTATGCCATCACTTTCCAGATATTGCGGGGGCCCGTACTGCGCTGGCTGCGCTACCCAGGTTTTCACCTCGCATAAAGCCACAGACGGTACACCAACCATCCACGGAAATTGACCACGGCCAGGAACGCTGGAAGCCTGTCAATGAAGCGATCCGCCTTGAATTGGGCGTTGACGGCTTTAAAGCCAACGGCTTCAGCAAAAATATTTCCTGCCCCAACCCACAGCACGAAGACAAAACTCCCAGCGCCGGCTGGCATGAGGGCGGCTACTTAAAGTGCTTCTCTTGCGGCACCTTTCCCGCCAAACAAGTCGCCGAGTGGTTGGGTATCGATTGGCGCGCCTTGATCAGGCCTCAGTTGTCGACCGTCTCCCCGAAAAATATCGACCTGGATGCCGCCCCTCAGCAGACTGAGGCTGAACCAGCACCGCTATCCTTTGAGAACGCACCAGATACCTGGCTGGGGCTGCTCATTAAGTTCTATGCATCGATTGACGCAGTACTCTTCTTCTTTGCCTTGCATGTCTGCAGCGCCGGTCCCCTGGCACAAGGTTTTACCAGACGAGAATTCATCGCAGCCTTGCGTGAACTTAAGTGCAACGTGAGTGAACGAGCCATCTATTACGTCTTTGAAGAGGTATTCGAGCACGACAATCACCCAGTTTTTGCAAAAATTGACCCTGGTGAGGGGTCGAGCGCCAGGAACTGCAAGTTTCAGCTGCGCGGCCTGGACGACATCAGGCGACTACTACTGCAGGGCATCAGCTATCGCGTCTACGAAGACAAGTTCCGCCAACATCGCGATATATTGATCGGATTCCAAGTTTTT